>NZ_JBEXCY010000142.1:0-29993 GCF_040605515.1 Dactylosporangium sp. NPDC005572
GGCCGGAGATGAACAGCACCTTGTTCTGCGCGGCGAGCGGGGCCACCTGCCCGGGGGCTCGCCGTCGCGGGGATAGCGGATCCGGCAGCCCCACGAGTTGAGCCAGCGGTGCAGCAGCCGGCGGTGCTCCGGCCGGGCGAGATCGGGACCGGGCGCGGTCTGCGCGACGAACTCGTGCCAGGTCCGGTCCACGTTGCGGTAGCCGTTGAAGACCTCGACGGAGTGCGCGAGCCGGTCCAGGGTCGGGGCCACCAGCGTCACGTCGGCGATCCTACCGGGACCGCGACGGGCGGCTCGTCACCGGCGAGCCCGAGCCGGGCCGCGCGCTCCTGCTCGGCCGGGGTCGGCTCGATGCGGCGCAGCGCGTACTGCAGCATCGGCGGTGCCATCACCGAGGTGATCAGAGCGACCAGGACGATGATGGTGTACCCCGCGGTGCCGATCGCGCCGACCCGCAGCCCGACGGAGGCCACCACGATCTGGACCACACCGCGCGCGTTGAGCCCGGCGCCGAGCCCCAGCGCGTGCCACCGATCCAGGCGGATCATGGTGGCGCCGGCGTACGCGCCGGCGAACTTGCCGGCGATGGCGACCGCGAGCACCGCCACCGCCGACAGCGCCACGATCGGGTGACCGAGCAGCGTCAGGTCCATCCGCAGGCCGGCGGTGGCGAAGAAGATCGGGGCGAGGACGCCGAGCACGACGGTGCGCAGCGCGGACAGCCGGGCCGGGTCGACGTTCCTGGTGGCACCGATCGCGATCCCGCACAGGAACGCGCCGAGCACCGCCTCCATCTTCAGCGCCTGGGTGACGGTCGCGCACAGCAGTATCAGCGCCGCGATGACCGCCGTCATGGTGGCCTGGTCGCCGGCCCGGCCGGCGGCGCGCAGGACGACCCGCAGCAGCGGGCGCAGTACCACCACGGTGCCGAGCAGGATGCCGGCGAGGGTGAGCACGCTGTGCGCGATCGCGCCGGTGCTGACCCCTGCGGTGGCCATGGTCGCGACGATCGACAGCAGGAGCCAGCCGACCGCGTCGTCGACCCCGGCCGCGGTCAGGGTCAGCTGGCCGATGTCGCGGTGCAGCAGCCGCAGGTCGGCGAGGATCTTCGCGATCACCGGGATCGCGCTGACACACAGGGCGACGCCGAGGAAGGAGGCGAAGAGGGTGCGGTCGCCCGACGCCGGCAGGATCGCGGCCGGCAGCAGCAGGCCGCACGCCACGCCGAGGCCGAGCGGGACGACCAGGCTGGTGAGGCTCACGACGCCGGCCCGCGGGCCCTGCCGGCGCAGCAGGCCCACGTCCAGGTACATGCCGGCCACCCCGACGAGCAGGAGCATGCCGAGCTGGCCGACCGCGTCGAGCATGTTGAACTGGCCGGTCTGGTGCGGGAACAGCCAGGCGGCCACCGGCGGCGCGGCGTGCCCGAGCACGGAGGGGCCGAGCAGCACGCCGGCGAACAGCTCACCCACGACGGCGGCCAGGCCCAGGCGGGTCGCCAGCCGGCCGAGCAGCACCGCGACCAGCAGCAGCGCGGCGAGCTGGGCCAGGAACACCAGCAGTGTGCCCGCCGCCACCGGCGGCATGGGGCCGGTCGTCACCGCGCGTCCCCGGTCACGTCGATCGGGTCGACGTCGACCTCGACAAGCGCCGCCGCGGCGTCCAGCGCGGCGTCGCACGCCTCCGGCGACTCGGCCCGGCAGATGAGGTAGGCGAACCGGCCGAGGAAGTCCCGCGGGGGCAGCATGACCAGCGTGCCGGGCTCCACCATCGGACTGGCCTCCTCGAGGCCGGGCACGGCACCGGGTTCGGGCAGCCGCATGCCGGTGATCCGCCCGTCGACCGGCGGGTTGAGGAACCGGATGCCGACCGTGCCGGTGCGGTGCGTGCGGGTCAGGTCGGGGCCGACGCCGGTCGCCAGGTCGACGGCCACGAACGCGGGGTCGATGCCGGTGGCGAGCCGGCCGATGTACGGGATGAGGTCGCCGCCGAGCCGCGCGTTGATCTCGATGATCGCCGGACCGCGGTCGGTGAGCCGGAGCTCGGTGTGCGTGATGCCGTCGCGGACCCCGACCGCGCGGTGCGCCTCGGTCAGCACCCGCATGATCTCCGGGTCGTCCAGGAGCGGGTCGTCGACGCTGACCGTGTGGCCGATCTCGTCGAAGTACGGCGGTGCCCCGATGCGCTTGCGGGCGAGGAAGAACGGCTGGTACTCGCCGCGGTGCAGCGCGCCGTCGACGCTGATCTCGGGGCCCTCGAGGTACTCCTCGACCAGCACCCCGCCCTCATACGCCGGCGCGCCGGTGTGGCTGGCACCCTCGGCCACGGCGAACGCCGCCGCGATCTCGCTCGCGTCGGCGGCCCGGACCACGCCGATGCTGGCGCCGCAGCCGCGGGGCTTCACCACCACCGGATAGCCGAACTCGGCCGCGACGACGACCGCGTCCGCAAGCGTGGTGACGTAGGCGAACCGCGGCTGGGGGAGCCCGGCGGCGGTCAGCGCGCGGCGGTTGCGGTGCTTGTTGCGGCAGTTCTCGACCCCGTCCACGGACAGGCCCGGCAGGCCCAGCGCCTCGGCGATGTGCGCGGTGGTGACCACCAGCGTCTCGTCGTAGGTGAACACGCCGCGGACCGGGACGTCCGCGGCGATCTCCTGGGCGGTCTTCACCATGAGCTCCTGGTTCGGGATGAGCCGCTCCCGGTCGACCAGCGGCACGACGCTCGTCTCCCGCACGTACGGCCGCTGCCACGTCGGCGGCGCGCCGTCGAGCAGCCAGAGGTCCTGCCGCCGGCTGGCCGAGTCGAGCAGGTACTGCCGGTATTGCTGTCTGGCGCTTCCGACGACGATGACGACACCCTCACGGTCCATGGCCACGAGCCTCTCCGTTCCAGCGGTGGGTTCAGTTCGGTGCGACGAAGTAGTAGCGGCGGTAGCCGAGCAGCAGCCCGTAGTCCGACAGGGTGAACACGTCGACGAACTCGACGTCGAGGCGGTCCTTCGGGGGCGTGGGCGGGCGGACGAACCGCCCGGTCACCACGATGCTGTCGCCCTCGGCGATGATCTGGTCCAGCAGGTGCCTGCCGGGCGGCCCGGTGACCTCGGCGTGCAGGCGCTGGACCTGGACCCGGCCCCGGCTCTGGGCGCCGTCCGGCCGGCGCACCTGGACGTCGTCGTCGAGGAGCGAGCCGTAGGCGTCCATGTTCCCGGCGTCCAGATAGTCGTACGACAGGCGCACGTGGTCGACGCCGATCGACGTGACGGGCGCCTCGCGGGGCGATCGCCTGCTGTCAAAGCCGGCCATGCCGGTTCCTCCGATCGGTGTGGTCCCAGCACCCGAGGCGGCAGCGCCGGTGCTGTCACAGTGCTGGAAGCGGCCAACCGCGCGCTATCGCGGCGGTATCGCGCCGGATGGCGGTCGCCCGCCATCCGGTCCGTCGTCGGGTCAGTACACGACCCGCGCGGTCGCGGACGCCCGGGAGTCGCGCGACTTGCGGATGTCCCGCGTGATGTTGACGCGGCGCAGCCAGCGGTCGCGGCCGTCGAAGTTGGCCCTGAACGGCTGGCGGCCGTGCACGGCGCGGTAGTTGTCGACGAACATGACGTCGCCGGGTTCGAGCACGACGCCCTGCAGGTGCTTGTCGACCTCGGCCATGAACACGTCCAGCGCCGCCACCGCGAGGGGGTCGTCGAGGTCCCGGACGATCGCGTCGGAGTCCAGCCGGATGTAGGGCGCCGCCGGGTCGCCGAACAGCACCGCGGTCTTCTCCGGGTTGCGGCAGATCTCCTCGATCCGCGCGTAGCTGCGGGCCAGCGCCGCCTCGATGCCCGGTGGGACCACCAGGTTCGGGTCCCGGTTGCTCGGCAGGTGCGCGTCGTCGGGACGGAACACGAAGCGCTGCTCGAAGAGCACCTTCGACACGTCCTCGGCGATCGGTACCTCGTCCATGCAGGCGACCATGGTCGCCGTACGGTCGGGGTTGCGCATGCACATCAGGCCGATGTAGTCGGCACGGTACGGGTGGAACGCGTCCTCGGTGTGCCACAGCAACTCGGTGGTGCTGCCGGAGTTGATCTGGCGGTCCTCGTCGCCCTTGATCGGCACGACCTCGTTGACCAGCCGGCCGCCCTGCTGGCTCGACCAGCAGAACACGTCGCCGAGCAGCGTCGCGCACAGGATGAAGAAGAACCCCTCGCGGACCGTGCTCTGCCACGGGGTGTCGGCCCAGTGCTGCGGGGTGTCGCCGATGAGGTCGTCGTCGACCGCGAAGCCGGCGATCCGGCAGGCGCCCGAGGACTCCTGCTGGCGCATCCCCACGACGACCGCCGCTCGCAGGCGTTCGGGCATCCGCTGCGCGTAGATGGGCACGCGGCGCAGGAACGCGGCGTCGTTCGCGTCCGGGTACGTGTCGATCAGCTCGGCGAGCAGCGCCTCGATCTGCGCGCACTCGGTCGGGCTCAGGTGGACTTCCAGCACGGCTCTGCTCCATTCGGGTCGGGTCAGGACAACGTCAGGGAAGGTCAACGGGGTGCACGGTGAACCCGGGCCCGTCGCGCCCGACGCGGATCGCGGTGGGCGACGGGAAGTGGGAACCGATCAGCAGCGTGCCGGCGTCCGCGCACCGCCCGAGCAGCTCGACCCGGGTGCGCCTGGCCCGCTCCGGGTCGAAGTCCGCGTGGACGCTCCACTCCGGGTGGGCGATCTGGCACGGATGGTGGATCGCGTCGCCGGAGATGACGGCCTCCCGGCCGGCCGACTCCACCAGGACGCTCACGTGCCCCGGGGTGTGGCCCGGGGTCGGGACCAGCCGGATGCCGTCGTGCACCTTGTGGTCGTCGGCGACGAGGTCGACCAGCCCGGCGTCGAGCACGGGCCGGACCGAGTCGTCGAAGCCGGCGTGGTCGTCGGCGCTCTCGCCGTGCGGCCGGCCCGCCCAGTAGCCGAACTCGGTTTCGCTGACCAGGTACCGGGCGCGGGTGAACGTCGGGGTCCAGGTGTCCCGCCGCGCCGTGGTGTTCCAGCCGACGTGGTCGAAGTGCAGGTGCGTGGAGACCACGACGTCGACGCCGTCCGGTTGGACGCCGTGCGCGGCGAGCCGGTCCAGGAAGTCGGTGTCGAGGCCGCTCCACGCCGGCAGCCCCGGGCGGGGCTTGCCGTTGCCGACGCCGGTGTCCACCAGGACCACGGTGTCGCCGAGCTCGATCACGAACGCCTGCACGACGCTGCGCATCTGCCCGTCGTCGGTGGCGAAGTCCGGCCGCAGCCACGGGATGCCGAGCATCCGCTCCGGGGTGGCATCGCGCATGCCGGCCTGGATGATGCAGTCGGCGGTGACCTCCACGATCGGCGTGATCCGGGCGTCGCCGACCCACCACCCGGCCGGCGGCGTCATCCGCGGAGCTCCAGCGTGCAGCACTTCACGCTGCCGCCGGCCTTGAGCAGCTCGGACATGTCCGCGCCGATCGGCTCGAACCCGCGTTCCCGCAGCTGCGCGATGAGCCCGGTCGCGGCCTGCGGCAGCACCACGTGCCGGCCGTCGGAGACCGCGTTGAGGCCGAACACGGCGGCGTCGCCGTCACCGGCCGTGATCGCGTCCGGGTACAGGGTCTCCAGCAGCCGGCGGCTGGCGGGGGAGAAGGCCCGCGGGTAGTACATGACCGTCTCCGCGTCGAGCACGCACAGGGCGGTGTCCAGGTGGTAGTAGCGCGGGTCGACGAGGGTCAGCCCGGTCACCGGCACCCCGAAGAACTCCGCCGACTCCAGGTGTGCGCGGGCGTCGGTGCGGAACCCGGTGCCGGCCAGCAGCCGGCCGCCGGCCACCAGGTAGTCGCCCTCGCCCTCGTTGACCCAGCGGGACTGCCGCACGTCGCGGTAGCCGTGCGCGCGGAACCAGTCCAGGTAGGCATCCGACTCGGCGCGGCGCTGCCGGTGCCGGAACCGTGCGACGAGCACCTGACCGTTGAGCACGGTCGCGCCGTTCGCGGCGAACACCATGTCGAGCAGGCCCGGCCGCGGCTCCAGCTGCTCGACCCGGTGGCCCAGCTCGAGGTACAGGTCGCGCAGCCACTCCCACTGGGCGATGGCGAGGTCGGTGGCGGTGGGCTTCTTCGGGTCCATCCAGGGGTTGATCGAGTACTCGACGTCGAAGTACGTCGGCCGGACCATGAGGTAGTGGCGCGGGGTGGCTGTGCGTCGCATGCGGTTCTCCCCGAAGTGGATGCGTCAGCGGGTGTCGGTCAGGCGGACGTCGATCTTGCCGGCGAGGTCGAGCGCGACCCGCATGGCGTCGTCCAGGGACGTGCCGCGCGCACCGATGCCGCCGACGATGCTGTTGCCGTCCGGCGGGCGGCGGATGACGTCGCCGGGCCGCGCCGAGATCTTCAGGAAGTACAGCTGCTCGGCGTCGGTCACCTCGGCGGGCACGGTCACCGACTCGACGGTGCCGCTCGGGCACAGCAGGCACATCGCCGCGGTGTGCACCTCGGTCGGCTGGAAGTGGTGCACGTCCGGCCGCACGCCGGCGGCGACGTCGGCGACCGCCCGGATCGGGTCGTAGCCGGCGGAGATGCGGGCCATGTAGTCCAGCCCGCCGCCGCCCGGGCGGACCGCGATCTCCAGGATGTGCGGCCGACCCTGGTGGAAGCGGACCTCGGCGTGCATCACGCTGCGGTGCAGGCCCTGCGCGCGGACCGCGGCGCGGACCAGCGCGTGCACGTCGGCGACCTGCTCGGCGGTGAGGGCCGTCGGGGCGTGGTGCACGTCGTCGTCGAACGTGTCGCCCTCGACCGTGACCCGGTCCACAATGGATCCGAGGTACACCTCGTCGTCCCAGACCAGCGCCTCGATGAGGTGCTCGTGCCCGTCCAGGAACGACTCGACGAGCAGGCCGTGCGGGCCGAGGTCCAGGCCGTCGGCCTCCATCTCGTACCACGACATCCGGTCGATGCCGTCGCGGGCCTGCCGGTACCGCTCGCGCAGCTGCTCCTCGTCGTCGACGCGGAACACGAAGTTGCTCGCCGCGCCGAGGGTCGGCTTGAGAATCACCGGGTAGCCGAAGGTGCGGGCCGCCTCGAGGGCCTCGTCGAGGTCGGTGACGTGGGCGAAGTCCGGGTGCGCCGCGCCGCCGCGCTCGTGCGCCTGCCGCATGACGAGCTTGTTGCGGCTGGTGACCGCCGCGTCGACGCCGATGCCCGGCAGACCCAGCGCGGTCGCCACGGCCGCCACGGCGACGACCGCGGACTCGGAGAAGGTGAAGATGCCGTCGAAGTGCTCCTCGGCGTGCCACGCCTTGGCGTCGCGGATGAGGTCGTCGACGTGCGTGCTGCCGACGCGGCGGTAGCGTTCGGCCGGCCAGAAGTCGTCGGAGCCGACGCCGTTGAGCACGTACAGCTCGACCCCGAGGTCGGCGATCTGCTGGTAGCGGGACAGGTAGTAGTTGGCGTTCTGGCTGGCTTCCAACCCGAGCAGTTTCATGACACCTCACATCACAGGACGGTGGGACGGCACCCGCACGACGCCGGCGACGGCCGGATCGAACCCGGTCGGCGGCGGGCCGGCGCCGACCAGGTACTGCACCAGGGACCGGGCGATGAGCGGGGCGAACTTGAACGAGAAGCCGCCGCACGCCGCGTAGGACACGACCCGCTCGCCGAGCACCGCGAGCAGCGGCCCGCCGGTGGAGCGGCGCATCAGGTAGTAGGCGTCGCGCGCGTCGACCAGCCAGTCGGCGCGCAGCCCGCGGACCACCGGCGTGAACTGCTCGATCAGGTGGTCCCGCCAGTACCGGGGCGTGGTGGTGTCGCCGACGTCGGGCACGACCCGGCCCGCGCTCGCGGCGCTGAGCTTCAGCGGGGTGCCCGCGATCGGTGGCACCAGCCACCCGCCGGTCGCCATGCCCAGCGCCGACAGCGGCGGGGTCGCCGACCACACCGCGGCGTCCGCCGCCGGCACCCGGCAGTAGACCATGCTCTGCCGGCACAGGACGAGCCCGGCGGCCAGGTCCGCCGGCAGCAGCGGCCGCGACCACGGGCCGGTGGCCAGCAGCACCGCGTCCGCGGCGAGCACCTCGCCGCCGGCCAGCTCGACCGCGACCGGGCCGGCCGCGGGGTGCTCGGTGTCGACGCGGACCACGGTCCGGTACGGCAGCAGCTCGGCCAGCGGCGACTGCCGCAGCCAGTCCGCGCCGGCGGTGAGCACCCGGTCGGCGAGCAGCACCCCGGCCAGGTCCTCCAGCACGGCGCTGGAACCGGCCGGGAACCGCACCTGCGGGTAGGTCGCCGCGAGCGACAGCGGCCCGAACAGGTGCGCCCCGGAGCCCGCGTCGGTCAGCATGCGCTGCGCCCGGGACAGCTCGTCGGCCGGCAGCACGCTCAGCGCGCCCACCGGCTCGTAGATCCTGGTCGCCAGCAGGCGCTGCAGGCGCAGCCACTGATGGTGCGCCCGGACCGCGGCCCCGGTCGCCACCGGGTCGTCCAGGTACAGCGCCTTCAGGACCCGGTGCCGGTCGAACGAGGTGGAGCCTGAGAACGGGATGGCGGCCTGGTCGACGACCAGGACCTGATGGCCGGCCTGCACGCCGTACACGGCGCTCAACAGCCCGATGACCCCACCGCCGACGACGACGATCCGCACGGCACACCTCCGCAATCAACCGGGGTCAGTGGACCCGGCGGTCGGCCGTGGTGCTGCGGTACCGGATGTCCCACAGGCTGCGGCGCAGGTACGTGCGCTGCAGCCAGCGGTCCTGACCGTCGTGCCGGGCGAGGAACTGCGACCGCGCGTGCAGACCCTTCCGGTTGTTGATCAGCAGCGCGGTCCCGCGCTCCAGCCGCACCTTGTGCGCCACCGCGCGGCACGTCTGCTGCAGCTGCGCGAGCGCGGCCTCGGCCTCGGCGGTCAGCCCGACCACGCCGTTGGCCGACACGACGATCCCGGGGGTCGCCGGCGGGCCGGAGACGATGGCGATCGGGTCGGACAGCACGGCGACGCCGCCGGCCACGTCGCGTACGTAGCTGCCGGGCGCGTTCAGCCGGAACAGCGGCGTCCGCAGGGTCTGCAGCACGTCCGGCGCCAGGTGCCGGATCACGTCGCGGGCGTCGGCGTAGTACGTCACGGCCTCGGCGTTGCGGTCCTGCCGCAGGCAGTTGAGCACCAGGAAGTCGGGGTTCGGCAGGTCGAAGCGGCCGAACTCGTCGAAGACGATGTCGCTGTGGAAGTTCAGGAACGCCGCCGAGCTCTGGTTCGTCTGCGACATCGCGCCGGTGGACACCGGCACCACGTCGTGCACCAGCCGGCCGGCCTTCTCGGTGGTGATGCCCACCGGCTCGCCCAGCAGTTGGCTCAGCCCCAGCAGCACGCCCTCGGCGACGAACGTCCGCTTCAGCGCGCTCGGCTCGCCGTTCACCGGCGTCAGCGGCAGCTGCGGGTCGACCGGCAGGTTCCGCACCAGCGCGACCCCGGCCGTGTCGGCGTGCCGCCCGAAGTCCAGGATGCCCTGCAGCACGTCCAGCGGCAGTGCCGAGAACACCACCCGCAACCAGGCCAGTGAGCGGTCGACGTCGTCGACCGGATCGGGCGACGCCACCAGCAGTTCGCCGATCGCATCCCGCACGCTGTCGGTGAGCACGAACTCGGTAAATGTTCGATCCAATGTGCGGACATCCGCGTCGGCAAGCATGGCAAACAATCCTCTCCAAGCGAGAAGGCCCGTCATCCGCCCCTGGCGCGGGCCATGGCCGAATGCTCGGCATCGGGAGACGAGGCGGTCGCCAATCAGCTAAGGGCGTGGCCGGCAACGGCGTCAATGAATGCGGCGTCCGGGGATTGTTGGTCGATGCGGAGTTGATTGTTCTGCGCCCGGCGGGGTTCCGGTCAATGCTGCCGCGGGTTGTAGTTGCCGGCAGCGAAGTGTGGCGCCGGTGCACGTCAAGACGGCAGCCGGCGGCGTCCCGACGACAGTTGGAGCACTCTATGGCGGATCGTGATGTCGAGCTACTGGCGATCGGGGCGGGACCTTCGAACCTCGCACTCGCCGTGGCTCTGGAGGAGCTCGCCCCGGACCTGGCGCGCAACGCACTTATCATCGAACGCAACCAGGAGGTGAGCTGGCAACCCGGAATGCTGTTCCCGGAAGCGCTTTCCAACACCTCGTTCCTGAAGGACCTGGTGACCCTGCGGAATCCGCGGAGCCGGTTTTCGTTCCTCAACTATCTGCACAGCACCGGACGGCTGCACCATTTCGTGAACATGGGCAGCCTGACGCCCTACCGGGCTGAGGTGGCCGACTACCTGCGGTGGACGGCGCAGTCCCTCGCGCTGGTCGAGGTGCAGTACGGCCGGCGGAGCGTGGACGTCAGCCCGGTCTGGACCGGCGGCACGCTCACCGGCTGGACGACCACGCTCGCCGACGGCCAGACGATCGCCAGCCGGTACCTGGTCCTCGGTACCGGCCGGGACATCCGGATCCCCGAGGTGCTGCGGGGGCTCAAGCGGGAGCGGGTGGTGCACAGCACGGAGTACCAGCCGCGGATCGCCGCCCTGCGCAAGGACCTGCCCTACCGGGTGGTGGTGGTCGGCGGCGGACAGAGCGCAGCGGAGCTGTTCTACTCGGTGCAGACCGACCTGCCGGAGTGCCGGCCCACCATGGTGATGCGCTCGGTCGGCCTGAACACCTACGAGACCAGCAAGTTCACCAACGAGCTGTTCTTCCCCTCGTTCGTCGACGAGTTCCACGCGGCCCGGCCGGAGGCGCGTGCGCAGATCCTCGCCGAGATGCGGCCGACGAACTACGCCGGGGTCGCGCCCGGGATGATGGACTCCCTCTACCGCCAGGTGTACCTGGACCGCCTCTCCGGCCGGTCCCGGCTGCAGATGATCACGATGCACGACATCACGGCAGCCCGCGACGAGGGCGACGAGATCGCCCTGGAGATCACCGACTGGCGCACCGGCGCCGTCCGGGAGCTGCGCACCGACCTGGTGCTGCTCGGCACCGGGTTCTCCGCGCGGATGCCGCGTTCGGTGCGGCGGCTGGCCGAGCGGATCGGCCTGCCCGACATCGCCGTCACCCGCGACTACCGGCTGGTGATCGACCGGCCCAGCACGGCGGCGTGCTACCTGCACGGCGTCAACGAGCAGACCCACGGCATCGCCGACTCGCTGCTGTCGGTGATGGCGAACCGGGCCAACGACATCCTCCAGGACGTCCTCACCGGCGACCACCTGGACACCCTCGCGGCGGCACCGGTCACGACCCCCGCCGCGGCGGCCTGACCCCACTCAAAACCGGCACTGAAACCGGCACTGGAACCGGCACTGGAACCGGCACTGACGACCGGCACTGACGAAAGGAAGACGGACATGGAGATCCGACCGCTGGTCCGGGAACGCATGAACCACGAGAACGGCGCCGACGCGCAGCGGCTGGTGCCGTGGCCGGCGCTCAACGCCCCGTTCGAGGGGTCCTGGTGCGTCGTCGCCCCGGGCGGCGCGACCGGCACGCACGCGCACCACGAGTACGAGATCTTCATCGCCCTCAGCGGCGAGGCGGTCCTGGACTCCGAGGGCGAGCGCAGGCCGTTCAAGGCGGGCGACATCGTGCACTTCCCGCCGCACACGGCGCACCGCGTGATCAACGAGAGCGACACGGACTTCCAGCTGTACTGCGTCTGGTGGGACACCGACATGTCGGAGAAGTTCATGGACCGGCACACCGAGCTGACGGCGAAGGCCTGAGCGGCGATGACGGCAACTGACGGTAGCGACGGCCGTCCGGTCCTGGTGATCGGCGGCCCGCCCACGACGAACGGCGACCTGCACATCGGGCACGTCGCCGGGCCGTATGTGGCGGCCGACGTGTACTCGCGCTACCTGCGCGCGACCGGCCGGGACGTGGTGTACGCCTCCGGCGGCGACGACAGCCAGACCTACGTGGTGACCAGCGCCGCCCGGCTCGGCACCACGCCGCCCGAGCTCACGGTCAAGTCGTGGGCGTTGATCAAGGGCACCTTCGAGGCCATGGGCATCGCCGTCGACGGCTTCGCGCCGACGGACGACGACTACCGCTCCACGGTGTACAACTACGTGAACCGACTGTACGAGCTGGGCAAGTTCCGCCTGCGCACGGTGCGGCTGCCGTACAGCGAGCGCACCGGGACGTTCCTCGTCGAGGGTCTCATCGGCGGTGACTGCCCGACCTGCCTCGCGGACAGCCGGGGCGGCATCTGCGAGACGTGCGGCCACCCGATCGACTTCGACGGCCTGCTCGACCCGTGGTCGCTGCTGGACCCGAGCGACGAGGTCACCTACCGCGAGACCGAAATCATGGTCTTCCCGCTGGAGGAGTACCGCGAGCAGCTCACCGCGTTCCACGCGGCGAAGGCGTCCACGTGGCGGCCGCACCTCGTGTCGCTGATGCGGGAACTGCTGGCCAAGCCCCTGCCGGACTACCCGATCACCTACCCGGTCGCGTGGGGGCTGCCGGCGCCGTTCCCGGAGACGCCCGGGCAGACCCTCAACGCGTGGGTCGAGGGCATGCCGGCGTCGATGTACTGCAGCACCTACGGCCAGCGGCAGCGTGGCCTGCAGCCGCCGAGCACCGACGACGCCTGGCGCGCCGAGCACGACGCGGAGCTGGTGTTCTTCGTCGGGTTCGACAACCTGTTCATCTGGGCGCTGGTGCACGTCGCGGAGCTCATGGCGCACGAGGGCCGCTATGTGCTGCCGGACACCATCCTGACCAACGAGTTCTATGAGCTGGACAACGAGAAGTTCTCCACCAGCAAGGGCCACGTCGTGTGGGCCCGGGACCTGGTGGCCGAGGTGCCGCGGGACGTCGCCCGGTTCTACCTGAACCTGACCGCCCCCGAGCATGCGCGGACGAACTTCAGCCAGGCCGTGCTGGACAAGGTGGTCGGCGAGCGCCTCGTCGAGCCGTGGAACGAGCTCGCCACGACCCTGGCCAAGCTGGCCGCCGAGGTGAGCGGTGATGCCGCCGGCGCGGGCGCGCCGCTGCCGGTGGTACCGGGGACGCCGGCCCGGATCGCCGCGATGATCTCCCGGTTCCGGGGCTGCTTCGAGCTGGACAGCTTCAGCCTCAGCCGGGCGGCCGACCTGGTGGTGCAGCACACCGCCCGGCTGCGTGCCGACGCGCAGCGCGCCCTCACCGAGGAGCACGACGCTCTGCGGGTCCGCGCCGGTGACCTGTTCCTGCAGACGCGGGCGCTGATCACCTGCATGTCCCCGGTGCTGGTCGACCTCGCGGCCCAGGTGGCCCAGAACGGGGACTTCGAGCCGCGGATGTCGGCCGACGCGTTCGACGTCGCGCACACCACCGCGTTCGTGGTGCCCGGCCTGAGCCTGCGCACCGCGGCCGCCGACCACGCCGTCCCACCCGCCGCTACCACCACCGTTTGAGGCTGAGATGTCCATCGACACGTCACTGTCCACCACGACCGGCGCCGACCGGCGGTCGAGGATGACCGAGCGGCAGCTCGTCGCCGCGGGCTTCATCACCACCGCCGGCAACGCGTTCCAGATCACCGCGGCCGCCATCATGGTGTTCCGCGCCGAGAACACCACCCTGTCGGTCGGCTGGCTGTTTATCGCCGTGTCGATCCCGCAGGTCGTGCTGGCGGTCATCTTCGGCCGGCTGGTCGACCGGATGGACCGCCGGATCCTGTGCGTCCTGGCCGACCTCGTGAGCGCGGTGACCGCGTTCGCGCTGCCGATCTGGATGTGGCTCGGCGGCCCCGTCAGTCTCGGCTCCTACCTGGCGAACTTCCTGCTCGCCTGCACCGCGGCGCTGTTTATGCCGGCCAGCAACGCGCTGGTCAAGGAGCGCGTCCTGGACGGGCGGCTCGGCCGGTTCAACAGCCGCTACGAGATGGGCACGAACACCGGCATGCTGCTGGCCTCGTCCTCGGCCGGGTTCCTGATCGTCGGCGTCGGCGCGACGCCGCTGCTGGTGTTCAACGCGTTCACGTTCGTGGCGTCGGCGATCCTCACCTGGTTCGTCGGGGCCAAACCGGCCGGCGCGCCGACCGCGGCGACGAGCGAGGACGGCGAGTCGCCCGTCCAGGCGGCCGCACCGGCGGCGCGGCAGCCGATCAAGCGGCTGGCGCTGCTGTACACCGCCGGCAACGCCAACCTGATGGTCAGCAACGTCATCCTCACCACGATCGTCCTGCAGCACTGGAAGGTGGGCCCCTGGGTGATCGGCGTGGTCGACGCCCTCGCCGGCCTCGGGTTCATCATCGGCGCCGCCTGCTACCCCTGGCTCAGTACCCGGATCAAGTTGCTGCGCCTGGCGGTGCTCGGCCAGCTCGGCTGCATGACCATGGTCATCTTCGAGCCGGTGCACTACATCGTGCTGATGGCGGTCATTCCGGTCGCGGCGTTCTGCTTCGCCAACGGCCGCATCGCCGCCCGCACCCTGCTGATGCAGGCCAGCCCGGTGGAGCAGGTCGGGCGGATCTTCGGCGGGGCGCAGGCGTTCGGGCTCGCGCTCGGGGTGGCCGCGACGGTCGGACTGTCGGCGGTGGCCGACGCCTTCTCGGTGCCGTGGGCGTTCTGGGGCCTGGTCGTGCTCGTCGACGTCATCGCCGTCGGCACCTACCTGAGCCTGGTGAAGCCGATGGCAGCCGTCGAACGCAAGGCGGAGGTGGTCGCCGAGGAGCAGGAGGCGCAACCGGTCGCCGTCGCCGTCTGAGGCCCGCGGCGAGCGCCTGGCCCGGCACCCGACACGCCCGGGCCGGGCGCCGCCGCCCCGATCACCGTCACCACGAGAGAGGTCATGATGGACGAGCAGTTGACACGCGCGGTTGAGGGCGGGGTCGCCACGTGGGCCTGCCTTCCCGGGTTCCCGCCGGCGGTGATCTTCCCGTTCACCCCGCCCGAGCGGTACGGCATGCGCAACACCTACGAGTTCCAGATGCTCATGTATCGGCCGCTGTACTGGATCGGCCGGGACGGCGGACTGGAGATCGACTTCGACCTGAGCCTCGCCGAGGAGCCCGTGTGGGATGAGGACGGGCGCACCGTCACCATCCGGATCAAGCCCTGGCGCTGGTCCAACGGCGAGACCGTGTGCGCCGACAACGTGATCTTCTGGATGAACATGCTCGCCCGCAAGGGGCCGAAGTTCGGCGCCTACGTCGAGGGGTTCTTCCCAGACAACCTGGTCTCGTACGCGAAGGTCGCGCACGACACGGTGAGCTTCACCTTCGACCGGGTGTACTCGCGGCACTGGATCCTGATGAACCAGCTGACGATGATCACGCCGATGCCGAAGGCGTGGGACCGCACCGCGGTCGGCCCGGCCGACGCCACCCACGACATCGAGCAGGTCGAGGCGGTCTTCGACTACCTGATGGCGCAGAACGGCGACCCGGTCGCCGAGAGCAACGCCCACCGCGTCCTCTGGCCGGACAGCCCGATCTGGAGCGTCGTCAACGGGCCCTGGCGGCTGCGCACCTTTACCGCCGAGGGCGCCGTCACGTTCGTGCCGAACGAGCACTACAGCGGCCCGAACCCGGCGCGGCTGGCGGAGTTCCGGCAGGTGCCGATCGACACCGACGAGCAGGAGTACGCGCTGCTGCAGGCCGGACCCGACGGGCCCGACGCGATCCAGATCGGCTATCTGCCGATGAGCTTCGGCGTCCAGCCCAGCGGCGACCCGACCACGGCCGGCCCCAACCCGCTCGGCGAGCGCTACGCGCTGGTGCCGCAGGTCCTGTTCAGCATCCACTTCATGGCCCTGAACTTCAACAACACCACGATCGCCGGCCGGCTCATCCACCAGCCGTACGTGCGGCAGGCACTGCAGAGCTGCCTCGACCAGGACTACGGGGCGCGGGAGATCTACCAGGGCTACGGCTGGCGGCAGGACGGCCCGGTGCCGACCCTGCCGGACAGCGACCTGGTGTCGCCGCGACTGCGCGGCGGCGAGGTGGCCTGGCCGTTCGACCCGGACCGGGCCCGGACGCTGCTCGCCGAGAACGGCTGGGACGTGAGCGTCACGCCGGCCGTGTGCGTGCGGCCCGGCACCGGCCCCGGCGAGGCCGGCGAGGGCATCCCGGCCGGCACCGAGCTGAGCCTCTCGCTGCGCTACGTCGAGGGCCGCCCGGCGCTGACCCGCCTGATGGAGCAGTTCCGCGCCGACGCCGGCAAGGCCGGCATCGAGCTGCGGCTGTCGGAGATCTACGCCTCCGTCCTGGTGGCGCAGGACGGGCCGGGCGCGCCGACGCCGCAGAACCCGCGGCTGTGGGAGCTGTCCTGCTGGAACGGCGGCTGGGTCTACAACCACCCGACGGGCGAGAACCTGTTCCAGAGCAACGCCAGCTGCAACTTCAGCAACTACCGCGACGAGCGCGCCGACGAGCTGATCGCCCGGACCGTCACCACCGACGACCCGCAGGCGCTGTACGCGTACCAGGAGTACATCAGCGAGCAGGCGCCGGTCATCTTCACCCCGAACTTCCCGCGCCGGCTGTTCGAGGTCGCCGCGAACCTGCGCGGCTTCACGCCGGTCAACCCGTACGGCCTGATCAACCCCGAGAACTGGTACTACGCCGAGGAGGCGTCGTGACGCACGACGGAACGGTGATCCTGGTCGGGTTCGTGGCCGCCGCGGTGCCCACGCTGCCGCAGATCCAGCCCGAGCAGTCGGTGATCTTCGTCGAGGAGCCCGACGTCGTCCGCAAGCGTGACGTCCGGGACAAGATCGCCGGTTCGGCGGTCATCCGGGACCTGGTCGAGTGGGAGTTCCATCTGCCCGGCAAGGCCGACGAGTTCTACCACGCGTACCGCGACCTCGACCCGGTGGCGGTCATCCCGCTGACCGAGTACGCGACGCCGTTCGCGGCCCGGCTCGCCGAGCGCTACGGCCTGCCGGGCGCGGGTTTCGCCGCGGCCACACTGCTGCGGGACAAGGCGCTGCTGCGCAACGTCAGCCGGGCGGCGGGCGTCACCAACCCGCGCAGCGTCCGGGTGGAGGGCCCGCACGAGGTGCTGGCGTTCATGCGGGAGGTCGGCGGCCCGATCGTGCTCAAGCCGGCCAACCGGCAGGCGTCGGTGGGTGCGCTGCTCATCCACGACCCGGCCGACGTGCCGGACGCGTGGGAGGCGTGCGTGGTGCAGGACGAGGGCGTCTTCGTGCCGGACCGGCCGATGGAGCTGCGGATGCTCGCCGAGGAGTGCGTGGTGGGGCAGCAGTTCAGCGTCGAGATGCTGCTCCGTGCGGGACAGGACCTCTTCGTCAACGTCACCCGCGCCCGGCTGGTGCCCGGCCCGGTGCCGGCCGAGGAGTCCCACGTGGTCCCGGCCGACACCACCCCGGAGCTCATCGCGCTGCTCGGCGAGCAGACGCGGCGGGTCGTCGACGCGGTCGGCTTCCGCACCGGGATCGTGCACTGCGAGTGGATCGTCAGCGACGGGGTCCCGCACCTGGTGGAGTGTGCCGGCCGGTTCGCCGGTGACGGCATCATCGAGCTCATCGAGCGCGCCTACCCGGTGGACCTGGTCCGCGCGTACTACGCGGTGATGAAGGGCGAGCCGATCCCGGGCCCGCTGCCCCGCGCGGCGCAGCGCGGGGCGGCCGTGCGCTTCCTGTCGATCGACGCCGGCGTCGTGCGCGACGTGCGCGGTGTCGAGGAGGCCGGCCGGGCCGAAGGCGTGTTCCTGTGCGACGTCACCGTGACGGCGGGGCAGCGCTTCGGCGGGCTGCGCAGCTCGTGGGACCGGGTCGGCGACGTGATGGTCACCGGCGGCTCGCCACAGGAGGCGCTCCGCCTGGCGGAGGCCGCGGCCGCGCTGATCGAGATCGACGTGCAGCCGGTCGCGGAGCTGTTCGTGCCGGAACTGGAGACCGCGGCGCCGTGACGACCCAACCTGCCGGCAGCGTCGCCACCCGGACGCGCCTCGAAGTCGTCGTCACCGGCCTGTCCTCCGACGCCCACACCTGGAACCTGGTCTACCTGCAGCTGCTGCTGGAGGAGCTGGGCTGCCGGGTGACCAACCTCGGCGGGTGTACCCCGGACGAGGTGATCGTGCGGGAGTGCGTGGACGGCCGGCCGGACCTGGTGGTGATCGGCAGCCTCAACGGCCACGGGTGCCAGGACGGCCTCCGGTTGATCGCCGCCATGCGGACCTGCGCCGCGCTGGCGGCGACGCCGGTGGTGATCGGCGGGAAGCTCGACGTCGCGGGCGGCGGCGACGGTCACAACGGCGACCGGCTGCTGGCGGCCGGGTTCGACGCCGTGTTCGAGGACACCGGCGGGCTGCACCCGTTCCGGTCGTTCGTGCGGACTCTCGCCGGGCGGCCGGCGGCGTCGATCGGCGCCAGATGACCGCCGTGATGCCCCGGGGCGCACCGTCCTACGGTGCGACGGCAGCGGTTGATCTGCCGCGGGTGCCGTCGTTCGGGGAGGTGGTGGCGGCCCACCGGGCCAGGGGCGAACTCGTCGTCCAGCCGAGGATGGGCTTCGCCGACCCGGCCCGGATGCGCCAGGGGCTGCTCGCGACCCGCGGCGCGCGGGCAGCCACCGTCGGCACCATCACCCTCGACAGCTACACGCGGGTCGGCGACCACGCCGCGGTCGCCCGCGCGCTGGCGGCCGGCGCCGACCTCAACGGCTACCCGCTGGTCGACGTCGACCCGGCGGTCACCGCGCGGATGCTCGCCGACGTGCTGACCCCGGCGTTCCCGGTGCAGGTGCGCCACGGCTCCGCCGACCCCCGCCGGATCGTCCGCGCCCTTCTCCGGCGGGGGCTGCTCGCCACCGAGGGCGGGCCGGTGTCCTACTGCCTGCCGTACAGCCGGATGCCGCTGGGTACCGCGGTGCAGCACTGGCGCGAGGCATGCGAGCTGCTGGTCGCGGCCAGGGAGTCCGGCGGCGAACCGCACCTGGAGACGTTCGGCGGCTGCATGATGGGCCAGCTGTGCCCGCCCGCGCTGCTGGTCGCGCTGAGCGTGCTGGAGGGCATGTTCTTCCACCAGCTGGGCCTGCGGTGCATCTCCTTCAGCTACGCCCAGCAGACGCACCCCGGCCAGGACGAGGAGGCCGTCGCGGCGCTGCGGCGGCTGGTCCGCCGGTACGTGCCGGACGCCCGCACCCACATCGTGATCTACACCTACATGGGCGTGTTCCCGCGCACCGCGGGCGGGGCGCTCGGGCTCGTCGCCGAGTCGGCGCGGCTGGCGGTGCGGACCGGCGCCAGCCGGCTGATCGTCAAGACCGCCGCCGAGGCGCACCGGATCCCGACCGTCGCCGAGAACGTCGCGGCCCTGGAGCACGCCGCGGCCGCGGCCCGGGCCGCCGAGGTGGGCGGGCCGGTCCCGGACACGGGCATCTTCGCGCAGGCGCAGGCCCTGGTGGAGACCGTCCGCGGGCTCGACGAAGACCTCGGCCGGGCGCTGGCGGCCGCGTTCGCCCACGGCTACCTCGACGTGCCCTTCTGCCTGCATCCGGACAACGCCGGCCGGGCCCGCGGCTACGTGGACCGCGACGGCCGCCTGCAGTGGCAACGCATCGGCGCGATGCCGCTCGGCACTCTGGTCACCGTCCCGGCCGCGGAGCGCATGACGTCCGCCGGGCTGCTCAACGCCCTGCAGCACGTCCAGCGCACGTACGACGACCGGTTCGACGCAGCACAGCAGTCCATCACTTCGACGGGAACTTGGGAGAGCCGCATGACCATCACGTCGCTGGACAGCAGGACCACGGCCGGCCAACGGCCACCCGGCACCCGCGCGCACCTGACCTCACCGGTGACCCGGGCGGCGCTGCGCATCCAGAACGCCATCCTCGCGGGTGCCCGCGAGCACCTGCGCACGCTCGGCTTCATGGAGATGATGCCGCCCATCATCGGTCCGGTGACCGACCCCGGGGTGCGCGGCGCCAAGCAGATCGACGTCGACTACTACGGGCACCGGTACAAGCTCATGACCAGTGTCATCCTGTACAAGCAGGCTTCGCTGCTCGCCTTCGACAAGGTGTTCTACGTCGCGCCCAACGTGCGCCTGGAGCCGCTGGAGACCGCGACCACCGGCCGGCACCTGGCCGAGTTCACCCAGATCGACGTCGAGGTCGCCGACGCCAGCCGGGACGACATCCTGGAGCTGCTGCAGGGCCTGCTGCGGCACATCGTGCGGACCGTGCTGCGCGACAGCGCCGCCGACCTCGCCGCGCTCGGGCGGGACCCGGACGTGTTCGGCCCGCTGCTGCGGGAGAACTTCGAGCGGATCAGCCACCCGGACGCGGTGGCGCACCTGCGCCGGCTCGCGCACCTGCAGAGCACCGACTCGGAGATCGACTGGGAGGGCGAGCGGCTGATCTCCGAGCAGACCGACCGGCCGTTCTTCATCGTCGACTACCCGAAGGGCTCCCGCGGGTTCACCGACGGAGAGTCCAAGGTGGAGCCGGGCGTGCTGCGCAACTTCGACCTCATCGCCCCGGACGGCTTCGGTGAGCTGTGCAGCGGCGGCGAGCGCGAGTACGAGTACCGGCGGCTCATCGAACGCATGCGGGAGACGGGGGAGAACCCGGCCAAGTACACCTGGTACCTGGACCTGGCCCGGGAGGGGCTGCGCCCGAGCGCCGGCTTCGGCCTCGGCCTGGAACGGGTCACCCGCTACCTGGCCGGCCTGGACACGGCCTGGCAGGCCAACGCGTACCCGAAGCTGCCCGGGATCGTGTCACCGTGAGCGGAATCCGGGCACCGCAGCTGCCTGAGGCGGCGATCCGCGCCCGCGCCCGCGACGCGACCTCCGCGGTGTTTCCCGACCTCGCCGACTATGGCCACGCGCTGTTCGGCGCGACGCCCCGGACCGCGGCGGAGGGTGACGAGCTCGACCGGGCGCGGGTCGTGCCGCCGGTGTTCATGCCGCGGCGGCTCGAGCGGATGTTCGACCTGGGGCGCGAGCCGCTGCCCGGCGACGCCGCCCTGGGCTGCGAGATCGGCGGGTTCCACGCCCCGCTGCCGGTCTTCCTGTGCGCGTTCGGCTCCACCCAGGTCGCCGGCGGCGGCCTCGGGGTCGCCGCGAGCGCGCAGGCCGGCCGGCTCGGCATTCCGATGGTCATCGGCGAGAACGTGGTGCCGATGCACGGCTACGGCCGCGTCGCCGACGAGCCGCCGCCGGACCACGGCCTGCTGGGCCGGGTCCGGGCGTACGCGGAGGCGGTCCCCGACGGGCTCGGCGGGGTCGTGGTGCAGCAGAGCACCGAGGACGCCGACGCCGAGGTGTGGAACCTGGTCTACAGCGACCCCTTCGCGACCCGGCTGCTGGACAGCGGCCGGCTCGCGTTCGAACTGAAGGTCGGGCAGGGCGCCAAGCCCGGGCTCGGCGGGATGACGGTCCTGTCGCGCAGCGCGGCCACGGCCGTGTCCGAGCAGTACGCGATGGACGAGGCCTTCGGCCGCGACACCGGCAGGGTGCTGCGCTGCAGCAGCCCCGGCACGTTCACCGAGGAGATCCTGCGCCAGCAGGTGCACCTGATGCGCAACAACTATCCGCGGGCACGGGTGTGGGTGAAGCTGCACCCGGGCCGCGACGTCGGGCACGCCGCCGCGGTGGCCTGGGCCGCCGGCGCGGACGCGGTCACGGTCGACGGCGCCGAGGGCGGCACCGGGTGGGCGCCGTCGGTGTTCCTCGACCAGGTCGGGCTGCCGCTGGCCGAGTGCCTGCGCCGGGTCGGCAAGCACGACGCCTCCCTGCTGGTCTCCGGCCGGGTGTGGGAGGGCAGCCGGGCGCTGAAGTGCCTGGCGATGGGCGCGTCGGCGGTCGGGCTCGGGCGGGCGGCCCTGATCGCCGTGGACGAGGACCCCGCCGACGGCCTGGTGCGCCTCGTGCGCTGCCTGGAGCTGGAGCTGCGGCTGCTGCTGAGCGCGCTCGGCAAGTACGACATCCGCGAGCTGACCGAGGACGACCTGTGGTTTCCCGGGAACAGGGAGGAGCCCCACCATGATCAACTATGACGGACGGACGTTCCGCGCGGTGCACGCCGACCCGGACCAGCCGGCCTCCTCGGCGGTCTACCGCCAGCGCGGCGACCTGGTCTGGGCGGAGTTCGGCGGCGGCGAGGTGCGCCGCGGCTCGCTGACCGGCCTCTGCGGCGAGGACGGCACGGTCGAGTTCGCCTACACCATGGTCCTCGCCGACGGCGCGGTGATCTCCGGGCGCAGCGTCAACACGCCCGAGTTCCTGCCCGACGGCCGGATCCAGCTCAACGAGCGGTGGGAACGCTACGGCGAGCACGCGGAGCGCGGCTACTCCACGATCGTGGAAGTCGTCGAATGACCGGCCGGCCGCACCGGATGGGGCTGATCCTCACCGGCGGCACGGTGGGCTCGCAGCTCACCACCCGGGCCGGCGAGACGGTGGTCAGCCTGGCCGCCGTCTCGCCCGGCCTCGGCCTGGTCCGGTCGGCCGTGCCGGCGGGGCGCAGCATCGAGTTCACGACGCTGTCGCCGCTGGCGCTGGCGTCGGAGGACATGCGCCCCGGCGACTGGCGGGTCATGGCCGACGCGGTGCGCGCCCACGCGGCCGCCGGGCTGCGCGAGGTGCTCATCCTGCACGGTACCGACACGATGTGCTTCACCGCCGCCGCGCTGTCGTTCCTGCTCGCCGACCTCGACGTCACGGTCGTCATCACCGGTGCGAACGTCTCACCGGACCAGGAGCACTCCGACGCCCGCAAGAACATCCACGACGCCCTGCTCGCGGCGCCGGAGCTGCCGCGCGGCACGTACATCGCCTTCGCCGGCGGCGCGGACCTGCCCGGCCTGGTGCACCTCGGCACCCAGGTGCGCAAGGTCCGCACCTGCGGCCAGTCGTTCGAGTCGGTCAACCGCCGGCCGGTCGCCAGCGTCGCCGGCGGCTCGCTCACCTGGATCGACCCCGTGCGGCCGGGGCCACCCGGTGCGGGGCCCGCGGCGCCGTGGGAGCCGGACGGCGGCGTGCTGTCGCTCCGGCTGTACCCCGGGCTCGACTTCGACGGGCTGCGGCACGCGGTGGAGGCCGGCGGGGCCCGGGCCGTCGTCATCGAGCTGTACGCGGCGGTGACCGGCCCGAGCTTCGCGCTGCCCGAGTTCATCAGGAAGTGCTCGGCCGACGGGGTGAACGTGTTCCTCACCGCGGCCGCGCCGGCGACGAAGGACGCGAACATCTACGACTCGTACGTCGCGCTGCGCGACGCCGGCGGCCGCTACCTGCCCGGGATGATCCCGGAGACGGCGATCGTGAAGTGCATGTGGGCGCTGGGGCGCACGAAGGATCCCGCGGCGGTCGCCGAGATCATGGCCACGCCGGTCGCGGGCGAGCTCGCCGCCTGAGCGCCGCCGCGCGGTGTCACGCGAGCACGTCGCCGCGGGCCGGCCGGGACTCGGCCGTGCCGGCCCGCAGCGGCGGCAGCCGGTTCGAGCGGGCCAGGCTCATCTTGCGGCCCACCACCCCGTCCGGCCGGGCCTGCGGCGCCGCCGAGGTCCGCGCGGCGTGCGGCGTGCTGACGGCGAACGCGCGGACCAGGGTCGACACGCCGTAGTGACCGGTGCCGTCGGCCCGGGTGACCAGGCCACTGTCCACAAGGGACTCCAGCAGCTCGTCGGCGGTGCCCGCGGCGACGCCCAGGAGGGCGGCGAGCCCGGCGGCGGTGCGTGCGCCCGCCGGTCCGCCGCCCACCGGCGCGGGGCCGGTCGCCGCGAGCTGGTGCAGGGCGTGCCGGGCGGCGGGGGTCAGGCGCCGGTAGGCGACGGCGAAGATGTCGCGGACCTTGACGTCGCCGACGCTGAGGCCGGCCATGAGCCGCTCGGCGTCGGCGAGCAGCCCGGCCACGGCCGACACCGTCCACTCCGGCCGGGCGGCGATGCGCCGCCCGACGACGCTGATCGCCAGGGGCAGGTGGTCGCAGAGCTCCGCGACGATGCCGGCGGCCTCCTGCTCGGCCCGGATCCGTTCGTCGCCGGCGAGCCGGCCGATCAGGGTGAGCGACTCGGCCCGGCTGAACGGGTCCAGGTCGATGCGCCGCACACCGTCCAGCCCGAGCAGGCGGGCTCGGCCGGTCACCACGACCAGGCTGGACGTGGCGCGGCCCAGCAGCGGCCGTACCTGCCGTTCGTCCTGGGCGTCGTCCAGCAGCACGAACAGGCGGCGCTGCGCCAGCAGCGAGCGGATCAGGCCGATGCGCTGCGTCGCGTCCTCGGGCACGTGCGCCGCGTCGACGCCCAGCGCGTGCAGGAACCCCTGCACGACGGCGATCGCCGACGGTGTCCCGGCGCCGGCGCCGCCCAGGTCCGCGTACAGCTGGCCGTCGGGGAACGCGCCGGCCAGATCGTCGGCGAGCCGCAGCGCGAACGCGGTCTTGCCGATCCCGATCGGCCCGCTGACCAGCAGCGCGGAGGTGACCGCACCGTCCGGGGCGACCAGCCGCGCCGCGTCGGCCAGCGCCTCGGCGCGGCCGACGAAGGTGTCGGAGCCCATCGGCAGCTGCGCCGGGCGCGCCGGCACGCCGCCGGGCTGCGCCGAGCCCGCCCGGTCGTGCGCCACCACGCTGCGTGCGGCCGCGCTCTGGGCCGCCGTACTTGCAGTCGCCGTGTTCTGGGCTGCCGTGCCCTGGATCGCCGCGAGCTCGCGCCAGCGTTGTTCCCAGACGGCGGGCTCACCCCCGCACGCCGCCACGAACGCCAGCGTCACCGGCAACGACGGCAGCCGGTGGCCGCTGGCGGCGCTGGAGAGCACCGACGGCGCGAACAGCGCCGACCGGGCGAGCTTGCGATAGCTCGGGTTGCCCGCCGACCGGCGCAGGGTCCGCAGGTCGTCGGCGAACTCGCCGAGCGGGTCGTGCAGGCTGTCCAGCGGTCGTTCCGGCCTACCCATGTGATCCCCCCGAGCGAGGCGGCGTGACGCACACTGCGCGAATGGTGCGTGCTCAGTTCTGCCCGTCGGCGCTATCCGCGCGCCATCACGGCGACAACCGGCCGTGATAACGCCGCCGATAGCGGCGCGATAACAACCGCGATAGCCCCGGGTTTGCGGCCCTTCATACGTTGTCGCCACTTGACGGAACGAGCGAAGGAAAGGCCCGCCATGCGTGCAAAGGACGTCACCAGGATCGCCCTCGTCGTCGCCGCCACCGCCGCGCTGCTGATCGGCGCCGACAGCGCCGGGGCCGGCACGGGTACCGCGCCCACCGGCAGCACGTCGGCGCCGGCCGCGCAGCCGAGCGCCGGCCCGACCGGCCCGATCACCGGCAACAACCCGTGGGACTGACGGTGCCGCCAGGCGTGCGACGCGCGGTCAGCGCCGGCCGGTGACCGTGGCCAGCAGGTGCTCGGCCTCGCCGCGCTCCAGGTCCATGCTGCGGTCCTGAAAGGTGGCGATCGCGCGTTCCAGCAGCTCGGCAGCCGCGGCGGCGTCACCGATGCGGTCCATCAGACGGGCGAGGTCCAGCCGGATCAGCGCGGCGCCGCCATGGTCCAGGACCTGCTCGCGGATCGTGAGACCGCGGATGAACATCTTCTGCGCCTGCGCGAAGCGCCCCATCTCGGCGTTCACCTCACCGAGGTTGCGCAGCAGGTGCCCCTCGCCGATGACGTCGCCGCTGCGCCGGACCATGCCCAGCACCTCCGCCAGGATCTGCTCCGCCTGCGCGCTCTCCCCGCGCTGGGCCAGGAGCTGCGCCATCCGGCGCAGCGCCTGCGCCTGGCCGCCGACGTAGCCCGCGGCACGGTAGATCTCCAACGCCTCTTCCAGCTCCGCGTGGGCGATCACGCTCTCGCCGCGCCGCATCCGGATGTGCGCCCGCTGGGTGAGCACCGACGCCCGGCCCACGACGTCGCCGGCGCGGTCGAAGTCCAGCACCGCCGACTGGTAGTTGTCCAGCGCATCGTCATCGGCGCCGCGTTGCCGGTCGAGCAGCCCCAGGTCCCGCCGGCACATGGCCAGGCCGTGCCGGTCGTCGAGCCGCTGGAACAGCGCCAGCGCGCGATCCAGCACGGCGCGCGCCTGGTCCGGCTGGCCGCGGCTGATGTGCAGGGTGCCGAGGGAGCCGAGCAGCACCGCGGTGCCGCGCACGTTGCCGGCCCGGTCGGTCGCCGCGAGGGCCTGCCGGTGGCTCTTCTCCCACTGGGCGTGGTAGCCCCGCGCCTCGAACAGCGTCACCAGGGTCGCGGCCAGGTCCCAGCACAGCTCGTGCAGCTGCGCGGCGGCCGCCTGCTCGACGGCGGTGCACAGGTTGACGTGCTCGTTGTCCATCCACTCCAGCGGGTCGGCGAGCACCAGCTCCACGTACGCGGGCGGCGGCTGCCAGCGCGGCGCGGAGCCGTGCAGCACCGTGTAGTCGCCCCCGTAGATCTTGCGGTGCGCCTGCTCGGCGATGGCGAGCCAGCCGCCGATCATCCGTTCCCACGCGGCAACCCGCACCGTCTCGCCGTCGATCGCGACGAGCTGCTCACGCGCGAACACCCGGATGATCTCGTGGAAGCGGTACCGGAACTCGCCGGTGGGCTCCACCGCCACGACCTCGAGCATCTGCACGTCGACGAGCGGCTCCAGCAGGTCCGACGGGAACGGCCGGCGGTCGTCGAGGGCCGCGCCGGCCAGCCAGCCCGGCATGGTCGGCCCCTCGGCGAGGCTCAGCAGCCGGAGCAGCTGCCGCGCGGTGCGGTCGAGCCCGTCGTGGGTCAGCGACAGGCTGGCCCGCATGGTCATCTCGCCGTGGGCCAGCTCGTCCAGGCGGTGCCGTTCGTTGGCCAGCCGGTCCACCATCGACGCCAGCGACCAGTGCGGCCGGGCGGCCAGCCGGGCCGCGATGATCCGCAGCGCCAGCGGCAGCCCGCCGACGGTACGCACGAGGCCGACCGCGGCCTGCGACTCCTTGGCCACCCGCCCGGCGCCGATCACCCGCCCGAGCAGCTCCAGCGCCTGCGCGGTGTCGAGGATGTCCAGCTCCAGCTGGTGCGCGCCGGGCAGCCCGGTCAGCCGGGCCCGGCTGGTCACCAGCACCGCGCAGCTCTCGCTGCCGGGCAGCAGCGGGACGACCTGCGCCTCCGACGCGGCGTTGTCCAGCACCACCAGGACGCGCCGCTGGGCCAGCAGGTTGCGGTACATCTCGGCGCGCTCGTCGACGTCGTCCGGGATCATCGGGCCGGGGATGCCGAGCGCGCGCAGGAACCGGCCGAGCACCTCGACCGCCTCGACCGGCACCGCCCGGGTCCCGCCCAGGTCGCAGTAGAGCTGACCGTTCGGGAAGTGCTGGCGGCCGAGGCGGTGCGCGATGTGCTTGGCCAGCGTGGTCTTGCCGACCCCGGGCATGCCGACGATCACCACGACGCCCATGGCCCGCCCCGCGTCCTGCCCGGCGAGGACCTCCTCGGCAGCGGCGATGAGCTCCTCGCGGCCCACGAAGTCGGCGGTGTCGGCGGGCAGCTGATGCGGGTGCTCCACCTGCGGCGGGCCCGCCGCGCCGGTCGCGGACCGCCCGGCGGTGTCGCGTTCGGGCACGTCGTGCAGCGCACCGTCGCCGGCCAGGATGGCGGCCTCCAGGCTGCGCAGCTCGTCGCCCGGGGTCAGTCCCAGCTCCTCGATGAGCAGGTCCCGGCCGGTGCGGTACACCTCGAGGGCCTCGGCCTGCCGCCCGGAGCGGTACAGCGCCAGCATGAGCTGGCCGCGCAGCCGCTCCCGCAACGGATGTTCGTGCACGAGCCGGCCGATCTCACCCACCAGCTGGTGGTGCCGGCCCAGGTCGAGCTCCAGGTCGAGATAGGTTTCGATGGCGGTGAGGCGGTCCTCGTCGATGCGCAGCGCCTTGGCCCGCAGCGCGTCGCTGGGGATGCCGGTGAGGAAGGGACCGCGCCACAGCGCGACCGCCGAGCGCAGCCGGTCCGCCGCCTCCGCCCTGCCGCCACCGTCGGCGAGCGCGCGCGACTCGGCGACCAGGCGGTTGAAGACGTGCAGGTCGATCGCGTCGTCGGCGGCCCGCATGAGATAGCCGGGGGGCTTGGTGTCGATCGACGCCTGGATCCCCGCGTCGGCGATGGTCCGGCGCAGCCGCGACACGCAGATCTGGACCTGGGTCCGTGCGGTGTCCGGCGGGTCCTCGTTCCAGATCAGGTCGACCAGATGATTGCTGCCGACCACCCGGTTGTTCTCCATCAGCAGCGCCGCCAGCACCACTTCCTGCCGGCCGGGCGGCACGCGCACGGGCCCGCCGTGGCCGGTGACCTCCAGCGGTCCGAGCACCCGGAACTCGATCTGCGCTCGCCCCGGCAGGCCCGCCACCGCGGACCGATAACGTATCTCCACGGTGAGGGCGCCTTCACGGGAATCGGGGAACGTTGATTTAAACAGTCGCCTTCGGATCGCCCGCTGTCTATCACGCGAAGGTCGCTCGATTTGGCCCGGACGACGGTTGTGCGCCCGCGACCCGCGCGTTTAAAGTGCCCATCTATTCAACCCGCCGAGCTTCATGAGCGCGACGGCATGAGGCCCACAGCCGCCCGGCCGTGAGCCTCATGTCAATCGATTACGCCGGATGGCTCAGCATGAGTCGCCGCTGCGCCACCGGATACCCGGCACGGGCGAACGTGGCCGCCATCGGTGTGTTCGTCACGTCGGTGTCGGCGGTGATGACCTCAGCGCCCTGCTCGACCAGGATGTGGGTGCCCTCGGCGAGCAGGTCGTACGCGTAGCCGTGCCCCCGTGCCTCGGGCAGCACCCCGACATAGGCGATGATCGGCGAGGCGTGGTTGCGTGCGGGTATCACGATGCCGGTGAGGTTGCCCGCCGTGTCGCGGGCCAGGCGCCACCAGTCGCGCGGACTCGGCAGCCAGGCCAGGAACTCCAGGTCGTCGGCGATGGCCGCCTCGACGCCCGCGCGTTCGATCGCCTGGCGCTGGTGGAAGTCGAGGCTGCCGGTCAGGATGCGGCGCAGCACGTCGTGCAGGACCGCATCGTCGGAGACGGGGTGGTACGTCAGCCGCGCCGGGCGCCCCGGCAGGCCGTCGGCCGGCGTCCACCGGTACCGCAACCGCTCCAGGACCGGGATGAACCCGGCCGCGCCGGCGGCGGTGACGCGCGACTGGGCCGCGCGGTGCGTCTCGGGCACGTCGTGCCAGTCGGTCGGCAGGATGAGGTGGTAGTCGACGGTGAAACCGGCGGCGCGGAGCAGTTCCCCGCCCACCGCCGGGTCGGTGCCGGGATCGAACCAGTCCAGCGCCACCGGGGCGCTGTCGTCAGGCCCGCCCCACCAGGCGGCCCGCGCGACGACCCGGTCGCCGTCGAGGGCGACCCAGGTCCACTCGGGACGGTACTGGCCGGCGGCCATGGTCTCGGCGAAGTCCCGGCCGAGCAGGGCCATGCCAACGGTCGGCGGCTCGGGCATGGACTGGAACAGCGTGTGCTCGCCCGCGCGCAGCGTGCGGATGACCAGGTCGGTCACAGGAGCATCCTCTACAGGAGAAAGCGGTGTGCTCCCGTGATTCAGCGGTCGCCCGGACGGGTCGGGAGCACGGATGGGCAGAACACCATCGCACTCACCTCCTTCGTCGCTACGGGCGCGGTGAGGAACCTATCACGCCGCCGGGCGCCCCGCGGACCCGGACGGCGGGTTCAGCGGCGCGACAGCCAGGACCGCAGGTTGCCGATCCACAGTGCCACGGCGGCCGCGGCCAGCAGCGCGGCGACGGTGAGCCGCCAGTGCCGGGCCACGGTCTCGACCACGGTCCAGCCGGCCAGCAGTACCGCGGCCGTCACGAACGCCCGCCGCAGCAGCCGCAGCAGCCGGGCGCGGGCCGCGGCCTCCACCGCGACGAGCACCGCGAGCAGCGCGACGACGGACCAGAACACGCCGAACGGCGGGCTGAACACGATGAGCGCGGCCCCGCCGAGCACGACCGACGCCGACGCCGCCGACCACAGCAGCAGGAACCGGCGCCGCCCCACCCGCTCGGCCGGCGACGGCAGCCGGCGCTCCGGCGGGTCCGCGGGCGCGGGCGGCGGCTGCC
>NZ_JBEXCY010000143.1:0-29739 GCF_040605515.1 Dactylosporangium sp. NPDC005572
GCACCGGCGCGTTCGTGCTGGCCGCCGCCGGCCTGCTGGACGGGCGGCGGGCCACCACCCACTGGCTCTACGCGGATGCGCTGGCCGCCCGCTACCCGCGGATCGAGGTGGACCCCGACGTGCTCTACGTCGACAGCGGCAGCGTGCTCACCTCGGCCGGCAAGGCCGCCGCGATGGACCTGTGCCTGCACCTGATCCGGCTCGACCACGGCTCGGCCGTCGCCAACGCGGTCGCCCGGCGCCTCGTCGTGCCGCCGCACCGGTCGGGAGGCCAGGCCCAGTTCGTCGCCACCCCGGTGCCGGAGCCGCAGGACCGCCCGCTGAGCGCGGTGCTCGCCTGGGCGGCCGAGCGGCTGGACCAGCCGCTGACGGTCGAGGACCTGGCCCGCCGGGCCGGCCTCAGCTCGCGCCACCTCGCCCGGCACTTCCGTTCGGCGACCGGCACCACGCCGCTGCAGTGGCTGCTGACCCAGCGGATCCGGCGGGCCCAGGAGCTGCTGGAGACCACCGACGACGGCATGGACGCGATCGCGGTGGCGACCGGCATGGGCACGGCGACGACGCTGCGCCGGCACTTCAACCGGGTCGTCGGTGTGCCGCCCGTGGAGTACCGCCGCACGTTCAGATGACACAAATTTGTGTCATCTCAGTTATGTCTGCTAGCGTCGTGGCATGCCGAGGGACGAGGAGCTCCTGTTCGCCGACCACGTGGGGCGGTTCTACGCCGGCCACCACGGGTTCCCGCCGATGGCCGGCCGCCTGCTCGGTTACCTGCTGATCTGCGACCCCCCGCAGCAGACCATCGACCTGCTCGGCGAGGCGCTGCTGGCCAGCCGCAGCGCCATCACGGGCGCCGTCAAGCTGCTGGAGGGCTATGGCTACGTGGCCCGCACCCGCCGGGCCGGCGAGCGGTTCGACCGGGTCGGGCTGCGGCCCGAGGCCCTGGAGCCGCGCAACGCCGAGGCCGAGCTCTTCAGGGAGCAGGCCGCCCTGCTCCGCGAGGGGCTCGCCATCCTCCCCGAGACCCAGACCGCGCAACGGGCCGCCCTGCTGGAGCTGGTCGCCCTCGCCGAGTTCTTCCAGGTGCGGCTGCCGCAGCTGATGGACGAGTGGCGCGAGCACCGCGCGGCCCTGCGCGCGCAAGGCAAGCTCCCCGAGCTGAAGTGAGGCGACTGTGATCCAGGTCCGCGGGCTGTGCAAGGCCTACCGCGACCGGGCCGTGCTCGACGGCGTCGACCTCGACGTCCCGGCCGGCACCGTGTTCTCGCTGCTCGGCCCGAACGGGGCCGGCAAGACGACGACCGTCAACATCCTGACCACCCTGATCCGCGCCGACGCGGGCGAGGCGACCGTCGCCGGCCACAGCGTCACCGCCGAGCCGGCCGCGGTGCGCGCCGCGATCGGCGTCACCGGCCAGTTCTCGGCCGTCGACCGGCTGCTCACCGGCGCCGAGAACCTGGCCATGATGGGCGACCTGCAGCACCTGCCGCGGGCCCGCACCCGGCAGCGCACCGCCGAGCTGCTGGAGCGATTCGACCTGGCCGACGCCGCCGGGCGGCGCGCCGGCACCTACTCGGGCGGCATGGTCCGCCGCCTCGACCTCGCGATGAGCCTGATCGGCGAGCCGCGCATCCTGTTCCTCGACGAGCCCACCACCGGCCTCGACCCGCGCAGCCGGCGCACCATGTGGCGGATCATCCGCGACCTGGCCGCCGGCGGCGTGACCGTCTTCCTGACGACGCAGTATCTCGAGGAGGCCGACGAGCTGGCCGACCGCATCGCCGTGCTCGACCGGGGCCGGCTGGTCGCCCAGGGCACCCCGGCCGAGCTGAAGCGGCTCGTGCCCGGTGGCCGCGTCAGCCTCCAGTTCGCCGACCCGGCCGGGCTGGCCGCGGCCGCCCGCGCGCTCGGCGACGACTCGCCCGGCGACCCGGACACGCTCACGCTGCAGGTGCCCTCGGACGGCTCGGTGGCGTCGGTGAAGGCGCTGCTCGACCGCCTCGACGGCAGCACCGTGACCAACCTGTCGATCCACACCCCCGACCTCGACGACGTGTTCCTGGCCCTGACCGAGGTGACCCCGGCATGAGCGCACTGAGCTACGCCCTGACCGACTCGTCCACAATGCTGCGGCGGGTGCTGCGGCACACCACCCGCAACCCGTCCACCCTGATCATGTCGGTGCTGCTGCCCGGCGTGCTGCTGCTGTTGCTCAACTACGGGTTCGGCGGCGCCATCGCGACCGGCGGCGTGCCGTACCTCGCCTACCTGATCCCCGGGATCGTCATGATGGGCGCCTGCTACTCGGTGAGCGCCACGGCGGTGTCGGTGGCGACGGATGCCAGCGAGGGCATCATCGACCGCTTCCGGACCATGCCGGTCGCCCGGTCGGCACTGATGACCGGGCACGTCATCGGCAGCGTGCTGCGCAGCCTGTTCGGCACGACCCTGGTGGTGCTGGTGGCGCTGGCCCTCGGCTACCGCCCGACCACGGACCCGCTGCGCTGGCTCGCCGTGCTCGGGCTGGTGACCCTGCTGCTGTTCGCGGTCGCCTGGCTGGCGGCCGCGATCGGCCTGGCGACGGGCAACGCGACGGGCGCGGCCAGCGCGGCCGCGATCTTCCAGATCCTGCCGTTCCTGTCGGGCGCCTTCGTCCCGACCGAGACCATGCCGGGCTGGCTGCAGACGTTCACCGCCAACCAGCCGATGACCCACATCGTGGCCGCCCTGCGCGCCCTGCTCAACGACACCCCGCCCGGCAACCACGCCTGGCTCGCCGTGGCGTGGTGCGCCGGCACGGCGCTGCTCGGCTTCCTGTGGGCCAGAAGGGCCTACAACCGCCGCGCCGGCCGGTAGCTACGCGGGGGCGGCCGCCAGGCCGGTGCAGCGGCGCAGGTCGGTGAAGCGTCTGGTCGCCGCCGACGCGGCCGTGCCGGTCAGGAGCCTGGGCTGGCCGGTGCCGCTCACCACGGCCGGGACCAGCTCGGCCTTGACCACCGAGCGGCCGTGGACCTGGACGCGCAGGACGCCCGTGTCGGCCGAGCCCACGTACCAGACGAAGTTGCCCAGACCGTACGCGACGTAGGTGTGGCCCAGCCAGCCGTCGCCCTGCAGGACGTGGGCGTGGGCGCCGATGATGAGGTCCGCGCCCGCGTCGGCCAGGGCCTTGGCGAACGTCTTCTGGTTGGTGTTCGGGCAGCTGTCGCGCTCGGTGCCCCAGTGGTTGAACACCACCACCAGGTCGGCCTGCTCACGGGCCGCCCGCACCGCGGCCACCGCCCGGGGGACGTCCCACGCCATGGCGATGCCGGACGTGGCCGGGCCGGCCTTCCAAGCGTCGGCCAGCGTGTAGATCTGGCTGAAGCCCACGATCGCCACCCGCACGCCCTTCGCGGGCAGGATCAGCGGCGCATACGCCGCGTCGATCGTGCGCCCGCCGCCGAAGACCGGCATCCCGGCCGCCGCGGCGGCGTCGAGGGTGTCGGCGAAGCCGACCCGGCCGTAGTCGAGGGCGTGGTTGTTGGCGATCGACACCGCGTCGACACCGGCCGCCTTGACCGCCGCATACGCCGACGGGGGCGCGCGGAAGTGGAACTCCTTCGGCTCCGGCGTGCCGCGTGTGGTGACCGCCGTCTCCAGGTTGACGACGGCGAGGTCGGCCGCCGACAGCACCTCGGCGACCGGGCCGAACGCGGTCGCCGGGTTCTTGAGCAGCCCGGCCGTGCGCTCCGTGAAGTGCACGTCACCGCCGAAGGCGAGCGTGAGGTCGGCGGCCGCAGCGGCGGACGGGGACGGCGACACCGCGGCCGACGGCGCCGGCGAAACCGCAGCCGGCGAGGGGGCTGCCGGGCGGGCCGGTGCAGTGCAGCCGCCCAGGAGCAACGCGACCGCCAGGATCCCCCGAAGCTTCACGCCGACAGGCTACTTGGCGGGCGTACCGGCGGATACGGCCCGCAGTCCTTCGTCGGCGTCTGCCGTGTATGTGGCATTTTCACCAGCCGCAGGGCGAAGGATGTCGATCTGCACGCTTGCGGCCGTGAACGAGTGCGCCGCTGCGCCCGTCGGATGTCCATGTGACGACCTCCACGAGCTGGCGGCGTACTTCGTCAAGTGAATGAACGCTCAAAAGGCTGCCCGCCGACCTCGGGTACATTTGCAGCCCGCAGCGGGGCGTGACGCCGGTCCGCGAGGTCCCCGCTGAACATTGTGGCCGCCCGTGCACGGGAGTCTGAGAAGTTCGTGACGTCCAAGTACCTTCCTGACCTGCCGCCCACGACCGACACCCCCGGTGTGCTCGCCCGGCGGGCCGCCGGCGGGCCCCGGCGCCGGAGCGGGCTGCACGCGCTCGCGCGGGAGGTACGGTCGCTGCCGACGGTGCTGCTGTTGGCGTTCTGCTTGTTCGCCGGCATCCCGGCCGCCATCGCGCTGACGCCCGACCAGGAGCTGACCACCGCCGGTCAGACCCTGTCCGTGGGCGCGCGCATGCCGACCCTCACGCTGTCCGGGCCGGCCCAGCTGGTGCAGATCGGCAACACCCGGCTCGACCTCGGGCCCGTGCAGGTCTACGGGCCCCTGCGACCGCAGCTGACGCTCGGACCGGTGCAGCGCAACCCGGCGGCCGCCGCCGCGGTCGACCCCGCGACGGGCTCGCAGACCCGGACGACCGCGATGCTGACCGTCGCCACCGGGTTCCTGCGGTGGTACGGCTGGGCCACATTGGGCCTGCTCACCCTCACGCTCGGCGCAACCGTCGTCGCCGCATACCTCCGCCTCCTGGCCACGCTCCGGCGTCAGCGCCGGGCTCGGGACCGTGCGCTCACCGCCACGGAGATCTGGCATCGCGGCGCCGGGGACGTCCGCCGGATGGCGGTCCTCGCCGTATCCGTCACGATGCTGGGCTGGGCCGGCGCCGGAGCGCTGGCCTACACCGGGACGATGAGCGGATTGCAGCACGTACGGTCGCTCTCGGACCTCGTCGGTACCCACCATCTGTCGCCCATGGCGGTAGGCCCCAAGGTCGCCGGATACACCGGTGCGGTGATCGGTGACTCACGCGCGGCCCGGGTCGGCGGGCCCGCGGTCGCCAATGCCACCGAGAACGACACCGCCTGCGGGCGCAGCTCGGACTCCCTCGCCGACGAGATCGGCAGCCTGCAGGGCTCCCGCGTGCTGAACCTGGCCTGCTCCGGCGCTTCCGTCCCGCACGGCCTGCTCGGCCCGCAGGCGCGGGCCGGGCGGACCCTACCCAGCCAGGTCGGCCAGCTGAAGCAGGTGGAGGGGCTGCGGTTCGTCGTGGTGGCGATCGGCCCGAACGACCTGCAGTGGGGGGACTTCCTGCAGTACTGCTACGCCGTCGACAACTGTCAGGACAAGCTCACCCAGGGCGAGTTCGACTACCGGCTGGCGACCTTCGACCGGGACTACGGTGAGCTCCTGGGCGAGCTCAACGACCTGCCCGGCCGCCCGCAGATCGTCGTCATGACGTCCTACGACGTGTTCGAGCCGGACGCGAACTGCACCGACGCCAGGGGACCCGCCGGCGTGCCGGGGCTGAACCCCACCAACATCACCTTGCTGGCCAACCGCAACAAGGCGCTGAACGACGTACTCATCAGCGGCGCGAGCAAGTACGGGTTCAGCGTCGCGACGCCACGGATGGCGCCGTTGTGCACACCCGACCGTGACGGTCTGGGCGCCGACATCCAGGGACTGGGCGACACCGATCCGTTCCACCCGACGGGCGTCGGGTCGATGCGGATGGCGGCAGCCGTGCTCCAGGCCATCAGGCCGGGCGGCGGCGCCTGAGCCGCGACGAACCGCGGCTGCAGAAGCACGGCCGTCCCGCGCGGCGGCAACCGGAGCAGGAGTGCCACGCCACCTGCCCGGTCGCTTGCTCCGTTCAGGAGCGCATTGACAGGAGTGATGCCCTCGTCGTACTGTCACGGCGCTTACTCGGTTCAGTAAGGTTGCTGAACCGAGCGGCCGGGCGCCGCCTCGTCCGGCCGGGAAAGGAGCCCTCCAGTGCGTTTGCCCAGACTGGGGCGCGTCCTGGCCGTGGTGGCGGTCGTCGCCACCGCGGTCCTCGTCGCACCCGTGCCCGCCCAGGCGTTCCCCGCATCGACGCGGGCCGCGCTCGTCAGCTACCTGCAGAGCATCTCCGGGCAGTACACCATCACCGGACAGCACAACCGGGAACCCAACTCCGACCCGACCAAGTGGACCCGGGTCGCCCAGCAACTCACCGGGCAGACGCCGGGGCTGTGGGGCGGCGACTTCCTCTTCCAGTCCGCCGACGTCGCCGCCCGGCAGACGATGGTCAGCGAGGCGATCCGGCAGTGGCAGGGCGGCTCGCTCGTCGCGCTGACCTGGCACATGTGCCCGCCGACCGTCGGCTCGACGTGCGGCTGGGACAGCAACGGCGTGCTCGCCCACCTGTCGGACAGCCAATGGAGCCAGCTCGTCACCGACGGTGCTGCCCTGAACACCGCCTACAAGAACCGGCTCAACGAGGCCGTGCCGTACCTGCGGCAGCTGCAGAACGCCGGCGTGCCGGTGCTGTGGCGCCCCATCCACGAGATGAACGAGGGCTGGTCCTGGTGGGGCGGGCGGCCGGGTGCCAACGGCAGCCGCAAGCTGTTCCAGATCACTCGCGACCACCTGACGGCTCAGGGCCTGTCCAACCTGGTCTGGGTCTGGAACGTCAAGGACGTCAACATGGGCTCGATCGGCGACTACTGGCCGGGCGCGTCCTATGTGGACCTGGCGACCCTGGACATGTGGGTCAAGCTGGCCCCTTCGGCGAGCGACTACCAGGCCATGCTCAACGTCGCCGGCGGCAAGCCGATCGCGCTCGCCGAGGTCGGGCAGGTGCCCAGCGTCGCGCTGCTGCAGGCGCAGCCGCGGTGGACCTATTTCATGGTGTGGGCGGAGTACCTCACGGACCCGTCGTACAACAACAATGCCGCGGTGCAGAACACGTACTTCAACAGCCGGGTGCTGGTGCGGGGCGAGTTCACCGTGCCGTCCTCCGGCGGCGGCGCCGGCCCCGTCGTGGGGCTCGCCGGCAAGTGTCTCGACGTGGCCGCGTCCGGGACCGCCAACGGGACGAAGATCCAGCTGTACACCTGCAACGGCACCGGCGCCCAGAGCTGGACGGTCGGTTCCGACGGGACGCTGCGCGCGCTCGGCAATTGCCTCGACGTGACGGGCGGCGTCAACGCCGACGGCACGAAGGTGCAGCTGTGGGACTGCGCCGGCAACGCCAACCAGCAGTGGTCGCGCAACGGGCAGCGGCTGGTCAACCCGGCGACGGGCAAGTGCCTCGACGTGACCGGGCAGAGCAGCGCTGACGGTACACAGATCCAGATCTGGACCTGCAACGGCCAGACCAACCAGAACTGGACCCTGCCGGCCTGAGCTACCGGGGTGGCGCCGTGCTGTCGCGCACGACCAGCACGGCGTTGCCCGCCTTCACGCTGCGCGGCTGCTCGCCGTCGAGCCACTCGAAGAGCAGCCGCGCGGTACGCATGCCGTAGTCGGCGATGTTGCGCTGCAGGACCGTCAGCGCCGGGTGCACGACCTGGCACAACGGCGAGTCCTCCCAGGCCAGGATCGACACGTCGGTGGGGACGCCGACGTGCATCTCGGCGGTGACGCCCAGCCCCGCCAGGGCCATGAGATCGTTGTCGTAGATGATGGCGGTCGGCCGGCCCTTCGTGCTGAGGATCCGCCGGGTCGCCTGGGCGGCCGCCTCGCCGGTGTAGTCGGCGGCCACGGTCGTGATGTCGAGCAGGCCCGTGTCCTCGAGCGCCGCGGTGCGGGCGGCGGTGTGGGCCATGTCGGCGGGCCCGCTGACGCGCACGACGCGGCGGTGGCCGAGGGCGGCGAGGTAGCCGGCGAGCTTCCCGGCCCCGGCCTGCTCGTCGGTGCTGAGGTTCGCCAGCCCGGGCAGCGGCCCGGCGCCGCCGGCGACGACGGCCGGCAGCCCCAGCTCGCGGACCGCGTCGAGGCGGGGGTCATCGACCCGCAGGTCACACAGGATGAGCCCGTCGACGCGCCGCTCGGCGTGCCAGCGGCGGTGGATGGCCACCTCCTCGTCGGGCCCCTCGACGAACTGCAGCGCGAGGCCGAAGCCGCGGGCGGACAGCTCCATCTGGAGCCCGGCGACGAACTGCCGTCTGAACACCTCACTGCCCAGCGCCGCCGACGTGCGCCGCAGGGTGAGGCCGATGACGTCGGCGCCGGCGCCGTGCAGGGCTTTGGCGGCTTTGTGCGCGGCGAAGCCGAGCTCTTCGGCGACCTCGCGGATGCGCTCGCGGACCTCGTCGGAGACGCCGGGCCGGCCGTTGAGCGCGTACGACACGGCGACCCGCGAGACACCGACCCGCCGCGCGATGTCGCTCATCGTCGGCCGCCGGCCCGCCATCCCCGCTCCTGTCCGTCACCACCGTGGTGCGCATGGAAGCGTAACCGCTTCAGCTCCTGGACGGTGACGCCGCTCCGCGCGGCGGGGCCGCGACAGGGCGACTCGGCCAGGGTGGCCGGCGCGCAAGGGCGGCAGGGGCGCGCTGCGAGTTACGTGGTAGGAAAGCTGGGGTCATAGCACCAGTTTTCCTACCACGTATCGAAGCGCGGACCACGACGGGACGGGGCTGATCTGCGACGCATCGGTTGCGATGCATCAGGCTTGATGCATCAGGCCCGATCTGCTGGCGACGTGTGCAGCTCGCGACGTGTGCAGCTCGCGACGTGTGCAGCTCGCGACGTGTGCAGCTCGCGACGTGTGCAGCTCGCGACGCAGCGGTTGTGATGCATCGGGCCTGATGTATCAATGTTGATGCATCGAGGCTGATCCGCCCGCGCCGCGTGCGGCCTGCGTCGCGTGCGGCCCGGGACGCATTGGTCGTGATGCATCAGGCCTGATATATCAAAAATGATGCATCAAGGCTGATGCATCAAGAGTGATTTGCCGCGTGCAGTCCAGCCCGTGCGGCGTCCGCGGGGGTCAGCGTGCGGGTGGGGCGATGCTGTCGCGGAGCAGGAGGCGTGGGGTCGCGTCCTGGAAGTCCCCCGGTGCCGCGCCGGCCAGCAGGGACAGGAGGGTGCGGGCGGCGTTCGCGCCGTACGCCAGGATGTCGCGGGCCAGGGCGCTCAGCGCCGGGTACGCCATCTCGCACAGCTGCGAGTCGTCGCCCGCCACGATCGACAGGCGGGCCGGGACGTCCAGGTCCAGTTTGCGGGCCACGTGCAGGCCCGCGGTCGCCATGATGTCGTTGTCGAACATGAGCGCGGTCGGCGGCTCCGGGGACGTCAGCAGGCGCTCCGTCGCCCAGGCGCCCGCCTCCCAGCTGTAGTCGGTGTCGACGATCTCGGCCGAGGTCAGGCGGTGGCGCTGGGCCGCCGCGCGGAACGCCTCCGTGCGGATGCGGGTGTGCTCCAGGGACACGAGGCCGCCCACCCGGGCTATGCGCCGGTGGCCCAGGCCGGCCAGGTAGCCCACCGCGTCGGTCAGGGCCGCCGCGTCGTCGCTCCACACCGCCGGCATGCTGGTGCCGGGGCGGGGGTGGCCGACCAGGACGCCGGGCAGGCCCAGGCGGTCGAGCGCGGCCACCCGCGAGTCGTCGACCCAGAGGTCGGTGAGGATCGTGGCGTCGATCCGGCGGGCCGCCCACAGGGAGTGCAGGGCGTCGACGGCGCGGTCGTGGTCGCCGACGACCTGCAGTACCAGCGCCGTCCCGGTTGCCGACAGCTCGGTCTCCAGGCCGGCGATGAACTTCATGTAGAACGGCTCGACGCCCAGCGTGGCCGCGTCGCGGGCGATCACCAGGCCGATCGCCTCGGCGCGGGCCACCGACAGGTTGCGGGCGGCCGCGTTGGGCTGCCAGCCCATCTTGTCGGCGATCGCCAGGATGCGCTCGCGGGTGGTGGCCGAGACGCCCGGGCGGTCGTTGAGGGCGAACGAGACGGCGCCCTTGGAGACGCCGGCCGCCTCGGCGATGTCGCTGATGGTCGGGCGTTTCACAGGCTTCCTCGGGGTACCGGCGTCATCCCCCCATTGTCGGTCATTTCGTGGCCCCCGAGGTGAAGCCGTTGTAGATGAACCGCTGGAGCAGCAGGAACAGCGCGAGCGTCGGCACGATGACCAGGATCGCACCGGCGGAGATCGTCTCCCAGTGTGCCCCGAACGGGCCCTTGAACCGGAACAGCGACGTGGAGATCGTGCCGAGGCCCTCCGACGGCATGTAGAGGAACGGGATGTAGAAGTCGTTGTACACGAAGATGCCCTTGATGATCACGACGGTGGCGATCGCGGGCTTGAGCAGCGGCAGGATGATCGTGCGGTAGATCTTGAAGGTGGACGCCCCGTCGAGCCGCGCGGCCTCGTCGAGCGACACCGGGATGCCGCGCATGAACTGGACGAAGATGTAGATCGCGACGATGTCGGTGCCCATGTACAGCAGGATCGGCGCCCACCGCGAGTCGAACAGGCCGAGCCGGTCGACCACCTGGAACGTCGTCACCTGGGTCGTGACCCCCGGCACCAGCGTGGCGACGAGGAACGCGGCGACGACGAGCTTCTTGAACCGGAAGCGGAAGCGGTCGATGGCGTAGGCGGCGAGCGTGCCCACGATGATCGTGCCGGCCACCGACACCAGCAGGATGACCGCCGTGTTGGCGAACGCGGTGAGCATCTTGCCGTTGGTGAACGCGGTCACGTAGTTGTCGAAGTTGAGCCAGTCCCGGGGTGGCGCCAGGGTGTCGCCCGTCGCCATCTCCTCCGGCGTCTTCAGCGACGTGAGGAACACCGTGACGAGCGGCAGCAGCACGACGATCGAGGCCCCGATGAGGGAGGCGTACCGGAGGGTGGCGAAGACGGCGGCGCGCGCGTTCACGTCAGGTCGGTCCTCTCCTCGGGTACCAGCCGGCGCTGGGCCCAGGTGATCAGCAGCACGATGAGGAGCAGCACGACGGCCGCGGCCGAGGCGAGCCCGAACTTGTTGAACTGGAAGGCGAGCTTGACCGTCTGGATGACGAACGTCTTGCTCTCGCCGGCGCCGCCGGTCATCACGAACGGGATCTCGAACACCGACAGCGACCCGGAGATCGCCAGGATCACGCTCAGGCTGATGATCGGCTTGATGCCGGGCGCGACGATGTGGCGGAAGACCTGCCAGCGGTTCGCGCCGTCGAGTTCGGCGGCCTCGTAGAGCTCGCCCGGGATGGCCTGGATCGCGCCGAGGAACAGCACGAAGTTCAGGCCGAGGAACCGCCACACCGACACGCCGGACAGCGACGCGTTGACCAGGTCGGGGTCGCCCAGCCAGAGCTTGTCGGGGTGCGCGCCGAACAGGGCGAGCACGGAGTCCAGGGTGCCGTGCGGGCGGAAGAAGTACAGGAAGACGAACGACACGGCGACGCCGTTGATGAGGTACGGGAAGAACAGGATGCCCTTGAACAGGCCGCGCAGGCGCGTGCTGAAGCTCAGGATGAACGCGAAGTACAGCGCCACCACGATCTGCACCCCGGCGGCGACGAGGTAGTAGAGGCTGACGAAGAAGACCTGGAACAGCTCCGGGCGGGTGAACAGCTGCACGTAGTTGTCGACGCCGACGAACGCGGGGTCGGCGCCGAGGCCGTCCCAGTCGGTGAAGCTGTAGCCGACCATGCTGCCGACGGGGATGTACGTGAACGCGACGAGCAGCGCGAGCGCGGGCAGCAGGTACAACCAAGGCATCAGGGCGGCCTTGGCCCTGCTCGGCCGGGGCGGGCGCGCGCTGCTCGGCGGCCGGGCCGCGGCGCGCCGAGCCGGTGGTGCGTCGATCATCGGGTCTCCTTTTCCGGCGAGTGCGGGCCGGCCCGGGGTTGGCGGACCGGCCCGCGGCTCGGTCAGGCGGTTGTCAGCCGGCGGTCCTGGCGGCTTCCGTCCAGCGCTTCGACAGGTCGGCGAAGAGCGCCTCGGGGGTGCCGGGGGCGGCGCCGCGGGCGGTGTCGACGAGCTTCTGGCGGTAGTCGGGCTTGCTGATGCCGACCTCGGAGGCATTGTCGATCTTCGTCAGCTTCGCCGACTCGGCCTGCGACAGCTCGATGAACTGCACGCCGGCGTCGGTGAACGGCTGCAGCGCCGGCGGCATCGGGGCGCCCTTGACAGCGGAGACGGCCTGGTTGACGGCGGCCGCGTCGGACTTCTCGATGAACCAGTCGAAGAACGCGCGGGCGGCGGGCTTGTTCTTGGAGTGGGTGTTGATGGCGTACTGGTAGTCGGGCGCGACGACGGAGCAGAACTTGCCGCCGACCTGCTTCGGGAACGGCATGTACCCGATGACGCCCGGGTCCTTGCCGGCCTTCTTCGCGGCGTCCTGCATCTGCACGATGGCCCACGACCCGAGCCACATCGTCGCGATCCTGCCGGTGGCGATGGCCCCCTTCGAGTCCTCCCAGTTCGTCGTCGTCGGGTCGGTCTCGGAGAGCTTGTTCTTCACGATGTCGTACAGCAGGGTGTCGCCGGTGCGCAGGTCGCTGCCGGCCGCCCAGGGGTCGCTGGTCGGCAGCTTGTCGTTGGCCCTGGGGTCGCAGGTGACCGAGCCGACGACGGACGACCACGAGCTGAGCGGCCAGCCGTCGTGGTAGTTGGTGTAGTACGGGGTGGCGGAGGTCTTCGCCTTGATGGCCTGGAGCGCGCCGACGAACTCCTCGGGCGTGGTCGGCCACTTGGTGATGCCCGCCTGGCTCCAGACGTCCTTGTTGTAGACGAAGCCGTTGACGTACGCGAAGCCGGCCACGCCGTAGACCTTGTCGCCGACCTTGGCCTTGTCGGTGTAGTTGTACTTGGCGGCCAGGTCGCTCGCGCTGCCCAGCGAGGCGAAGTACTTCGGATAGTCGTCGGTCGACACCGTGTTCGGGATCAGTAGGACGTCGCCGTAGTTCTCGGTGTTCATCCGGATCTTGACTTCGCCCTCGTAGTCGGTCACGCCCTCGAACTTGACGTTGACCTTCGGGTAGGTCTTGCGGAACTCGTCGGCGTACTTCTGCATCGTCCCGTCGGTGACCAGGTCGGTGCGGTTGGTGAGCACCGTGATGTCGCCGGAGACGGCGCCGGGGTCGGTCGGTGACAGGGCCTCGTCCGACGAACCCGCCTTGCTCGAACCGCCGCAGCCGGCCGCCGCGAGGGCGGTGGCGGCCAGCACGGCGACGAACGCTCTTCTCAACATGGGGTGCGCTCCATTCGGGTTCTAAAGCGGTTTAGTTGAGCGAGGGCAATATGGCACCGTGCCTGCGCGGCCGGGAAGCCCCCGTTACCGAACCGTTACCACCGCATGACGCCCCCGTTGCACTCCCTTCGCCCGCCGATCTTGGAGTTGTGGCGCCGCCAAATCGGGTGAAGATAGGGCGATTCGGGCACCACAAGTCCAAGATCGACACAAGGAGGCCGGCGGCTGGTGCGGCCCGGTGGGTGCGGGAGGTGCGGTCCGAGGGCTGAGCCTGGGTGTTGGTGGGCGCGCGCGGGACGTGCGGGCGGAGGGCTGGATGGGCGGTGCGGGCGGCCGGGCGGCGCCGTGGGGCGCGGGGAGTGCGGGGGCGCGTGCGGCAGGTGCGTGCGGAGGGCTGTGCGAGAGGTGCGGGGGAGGGGTGGCGCTGTGGTGTGGGCGGGCGTGCGGGAGGTGCGGGCAGGCGCGCGCGAGGTGCGGCCGACGTGCGGTGGGTGCGGGCGGAGGGGTGGCGCTGTGGTGGGGGCGGGGCGTGCGGGCGGATGGGCGGTGCGGTGGGTGGGGGCGGAGGGGCGGTCAGGGGGTCTGGAGGCGGGCGGTGCTGCCGCGGGGTGTCAGGTGGGCCGGGGTGCCGTGGTCGCTCGCGACCGGGGTGCCCGCCACGGCGGCCAGGAGCATGCGGGCCGCGTGGACGCCGTACGCGCCGATGTCCCTGGTCAGGGCGGTCAGCGACGGGTGCAGCAGGCGGCAGATCGGGGAGTCGTCCCAGGCGATGATCGACAGCTCGGCCGGGACGGCGATGCCCAGCTCGTGGGCGACCGTCAGGCCCGCGACCGCCATCACGTCGTTGTCGTAGACGATCGCGGTCGGGCGGGTCGGCTGGGTCAGCAGGCGGCGGGTGGCCCGGGCGCCCGACTCGCCGCTGTAGTCGGTCGGCACCGTGACCGCCTCGGCCAGGCCTAGCCGGGCGCTGACCTCGGTGAACGCCCGCGTGCGGATCGCCGTGTGGGCCAGCTCGGGGATGCCGCCGACGCGGGCCACCCGGCGGTGGCCGAGGGCGGCGAGGTACTCCACCGCCTCGACCATCGACTGGGCGTCGTCGGACCAGGCGCTGGGCAGGCGGCCGCTCACGTCCGGCGGGCCGATCACGACCGCGGGCAGGCCCAGCTCCTCCAGGACCGCGATGCGCGGGTCGCCGGTGCGCACGTCGCAGACCAGCACGCCGTCGACGCGGCCCTCGCTGAACCAGCGGCGGTAGAACGCCAGCTCCTCGTCGCGGCTCGGGGCCATCTGGAGCAGCAGCGCGTACGACTGGCGGGACAGCTCCAGCTCGACGCCGCTGATCAGCTCCATGAAGAACGGCTCGATGCCCAGCGTGCTCGGCGGGCGCTGCAGCGTCAGGCCGACGACCCGGGCCTTCGCGCCGGCCAGCGCCCGGGCGTTGCTGTCGGCGTGGAAGTTCAGCCGGTCGGCCACGGCCAGGATGCGCTCCCGCGTGGCGGAGGAGACGCCGGGCTGGCCGTTGAGTGCGTACGACACCGCGCCCTTCGAGACCCCGGCCTCGCGGGCGATGTCGGCGATCGTCGGTCGTTTCACGGGCGGCCCGCCTTTCTCGGTTCACCGATGCTAGCGGCCGGGCGGCCCGCTGTCGCCCTCGAACAGCGCCGGACGTTGACAGTCCGAACGGCCCGAGGCTACGTTGAGGCCCGCTTACTCGGTTCAGACACCAGGCACCCCCAAAGGACCCGCATGTACCGCTCGCTGCACCACGGCTGGACCGTGGCGCCCATCGGCCGTGAGGAGCCGGTCGAAACGGCCGCGACCGTGCCCGGCTGCGTACACACCGACCTGCTCGCCGCCGGCGCCATCCCGGACCCGTACCAGGACGACAACGAGCTGCGGCTCGGCTGGATCGGGTGCACGGACTGGCGGTACAAGACCTCCTTCGACTGGCACGACGAGGGCTTCGACCGCGTGGACCTGGTGTGCGACGGCCTCGACACGGTCGCGTCGGTGCTGGTCAACGGCGTCGAGGTGGGTCGCACGCAGAACATGCACCGCCGCTACCGCTTCGACGTCACCGGCCTGCTCGTGCCGGGCGCGAACGAGCTGCGGGTCGACTTCACCGCCCCCTACGCCTACGCGGAGGCGCAGGCCGAGCGGCTCGGCGCCCGCCCCGGCCCCTACGCCGAGCCGTACCCGTTCATCCGCAAGATGGCCTGCAACTTCGGCTGGGACTGGGGCCCGACGCTGGTGACGGCCGGCATCTGGCGCGCGATCGGGCTCGAGTCCTGGTCCGGGGTGCGCATCGCCGAGGTACGCCCGAGCTCGCGCATCGACGGCGTCGACGTCGGGATCACCGTCGAGCGGGCGGCGGAGGGCGCCGTCGAGGTCGCGGCCACCGTCGGCGACGTGCGGGTCGAGGGCAAGCTCGCGCCCGGCCAGACCGCCACGACCCTGCGCGTCGACGTGCCCGACGCCAAGCCGTGGTGGCCCCGCGGATACGGCGAGCCGCACCTGTACCCCCTGGTCGTGACGGCCGGCGACGACAGCCGGACGACCCGGGTCGGCCTGCGCACCGTCGAGCTCGACCCCGACGCGTTCCGGATCCGCGTCAACGGCGAGGCGGTCTTCCTGCGCGGCTTCAACTGGATCCCCGACGACACGTTCCCCGCCCGCACGACCGCGGACGACCTGCGGGAGCGGTTCGGCCAGGCGATCGGCGCCGGCGCCAACGCGCTGCGGGTCTGGGGCGGCGGCGTCTACGAGTCCGACGAGTTCTACGCCGTCGCCGACGCGCTGGGGCTGCTGGTCTGGCAGGACTTCCCGTTTGCCTGCGCCGCGTACCCCGAGGAGGAGCCGTTCGCCGCCGAGGTCGAGGCGGAGGCGCGCGACAACATCGCCCGGCTCATGGGCCACCCGAGCCTGGTGCTGTGGTGCGGCAACAACGAGAACATCGAGGGGCACCAGCACTGGGGCTGGCCGGCCGAGCTCGACGGCCGCAGCTGGGGCGCCGGCTTCTACTACGACCTGCTGCCGCGGCTGGTCGCCGAGCTCGACCCCGGCCGCCCGTACTGGCCGGGCAGCCCGTACTCCGGCACGCCCGACCGCGACGTGCTCGACCCCTCCACCGGCACCGTGCACATCTGGACCGTGTGGGGTTCGAAGGACTACACGCACTACGCCGACTACACGCCGCGGTTCGTGGCCGAGTTCGGCTTCCAGGGCCCGCCGACGTACGCGACGCTGCGCGCGTCCGTCACGGACGAGCCGCTGACGCCGGACGCTCCCGGAGTACGACATCATCAGAAGGCGATCGACGGCAACGAGAAGCTGCTCGCCGGTCTCGGCGAGCACCTGCCGATGCCGGAGACCTTCGACGACTGGCACTACTGGACCCAGCTCAACCAGGCCCGTGCCGTCGCGTTCGGCGTCCGCCGGTTCCGGGCCCTGATGCCGTACTGCATGGGCACCGTCATCTGGCAGCTCAACGACTGCTGGCCGGTCACCTCGTGGGCGGCGGTCGACGGTGGCCGGCGGCGCAAGCCGCTGTGGTACGAGCTGCGCCGCGCCTACGCGCCGCGCCTGCTCACCTTCCACGAGTCCGCCGTCGCGGTCGTCAACGACACCGCCGAGCCGTGGTCCGGCTCATTGCGGCTGACCCGGCGCGCGCTCGACGGCACGGTCCTCGACGCGGCGACGGTACCGGTCGCCGCCGCGCCGCGCGGGGTGGCGCTGGCCGAGGTGCCGTTCACGGCCGGCGGTGCGCTGCTCGTCGCCGAGTTCGACGGTGCGCGGGCGCTGCGGTTCCCGGCCGAGGACCCGCTGATGGACTACCCGCCGGCCCGGCTGTCCACGGAGGTGCTGCCGGTCGACGGGGGCTACGCCGTGCGGGTCAGGGCCGCCACGATCGTGCGCGAGCTGGCGCTGTTCCCCGACCGGCTGCACCCGTCGGCCTCCGTCGACGACCAGCTCGTCACGCTGCTGCCGGGGGAGAGCGTCACCTTCACCGTCCGCAGCGACGTGCCGCTCGACCCGGCGGCGCTCGTCGCCCACCCGGTGCTGCGCTGCCTGAACGAGGCCCGGCCGTGACCCGCGCCGCCCGGCGTCCGCGCCTATGCGAGGCCCGCGCAGTGAGCCGCGCAGGCCGGCTTCCGCGCCGATGTGAGGCCCGGCAGTGAGCCGCGCCCGGGTGCTCGCCGTCGACGTCGGCGGCACCAAGTTCGCCGCCGCCGTGCTCGACGCGGCCGGCACCGTCCACACCCGCGTCGAGCGGCCGGGAACGGGTGCGACGGCCGTACCAGCCACGGGAACCGGCGCGGCCGCCGCGCCGATCGGGGCGGCCTCGTGAGGCCGGGCTTCCGCTGGGGCGTGGCCACCTCGGCCTACCAGATCGAGGGCGCCGCCGGCGAGGACGGCCGCGGACCGTCCATCTGGGACACCTTCAGCCACACCCCGGGCGCGATCGCCGACGGCAGCACCGGCGACGTGGCCTGCGACCACTACCACCGCCTCGACGAGGACCTCGCCCTGCTCGGCGACCTGGGCGTCGACACCTACCGGTGCTCGGTCGCCTGGCCGCGCGTCCAACCGGCCGGCACCGGCCCCGCCAACCCGGCCGGCCTCGACTTCTACGACCGGCTGGTCGACGGCCTGCTGGCGCGGGGGATCGATCCCTGGATCACGCTGTACCACTGGGATCTCCCGCAACCACTCGAGGACGCCGGCGGGTGGCCGGCCCGGGACACCGCGCACCGCTTCGCCGACTACACGGACCTCGTCCTGGACCGCCTCGGCGACCGCGTCCCGGTCTGGACGACGCTCAACGAGCCGTGGTGCGTGGCCATGTACGGCTACGCCGACGGCATCCACGCCCCCGGCCGCCGCGACTTCCCGGCCGCGATCCGCGCGGTGCACCACCTGCTGCTCGGCCACGGCCTGGCCACGACCCGCATCCGCGCCCGCTCACGGCCGCTGCAGGTCGGCATCACGCTGAACCTCGGCAACACGCTCGCGGCGCCCGGCGTGACGACGGCCGACGCCGAGATCCGGCGCCTGGACGGGCTCAACACACGGCTGTACCTCGACGCGCTCGTCCACGGCCACTACCCCGACGACGTCCTGCGGGACCTGGCCGCGTTCGGCGCCCCGCTGCCCGTCGAGGACGGCGACGCGGCGCTGATCGCGGCCCCGCTGGACGTGCTCGGCGTGAACTACTACTTCGACACGGTGCTCGCCGCGGACGGCACCGAGGACCGGTCGGGCCCGCTGACGGGCATGGGCTGGCCGGTCACGCCCCACGGCCTGACCGAGCTGCTGCTGCGGCTGCACCGCGAGTACCCCGGCCTGCCCGTCGTCGTGACCGAGAACGGCACGGTGATGCACGACGACACCGACCGCACGGCATTCCTGTCCGCCCACGTGGAGGCGGTCGGGCGCGCGGTCGCGGCGGGCGCCGACGTGCGCGGCTACTTCGTGTGGACCCTGCTGGACAACTTCGAGTGGGGCCACGGCTACGGCCCCCGCTTCGGCCTGGTCGAGGTCGACCACGCGACCCAGAGACGCACCCCGCGCGGAAGCTTCCACTGGTACCGCGACCGGATCGCGTCAACGCCCGGGCGTACCGCGCGAGGGTAGCCCGCGCAGCAGGCCTTCCCGCCGGGCCGGTCACGGGGCGGCGACGGCGGCGCGCGGGCGTTACGGTGGCGCGGTGAGGGCGCGGGCAGTGGTCGCGGTGGTGGTGGTCGGTGTGCTGGCGGGGTGTGCGAAGGTGCCGGTCGCCGGGGACCCGGTGGCAGAGGACGTCATGGCGCGGCAGGCGGAGCGGCTCAACACGCAGCTCGGGTACCGTAACCGGCCGCGTGACGCCGAGTCGATCGCCGCCGAGGTGCGCACGGACCCGGTGGGCGACGGCTCCGTGCGGGTGACGCCCCTCGCCTGGGCCGGGCGGCTCTTCAGCGACGAGCGGGCCACCGTCGACGTCCGGTTCGACGTGACGGTGCTCGATGCGGACCCCTGGGGGACCGCCGAGCGCAGCGCCACCCGGTGCTACCGGTACGAGCTGGAGCTATACCGCTACACCACCTACAGCGAGATCGACTGCCCGGCGATCGCGACGCCGCCCGTGCCGTCCGCGGCGCCCGTGCCGCGGCTGCCGGGCGATGCCGAGGAGCGGCTGACCGCCGTGCTGCGCGGCGCCACCCCGGACACCCTGGCGGGTGCGGTGCGGGCGGCGTTCCCGGACGAGGTCTTCAAGGTCGACACCGTCACGGCGCAGGGCACCCTCGTGGCGGCGGTGGGCGTCCCGGCCGAGCGGGACTGCATCGTCATGATCCGAACGCCCGACGGGGCCACGAAGCGGGTGGGCTTCGACCCGGTCTGGCTGGAGCCGGGCGAGCTCGGCTGCTCGGTCCAGCTGTACACCAGCCCGCCCCGGTGATGCCCAGGCAGTAGGTCCCCGGCAGGACGACAGCGGTGCCCCGCGTGCGAAGACTGGGACAGGTGTTCACGTCGATCTCCGACCGGGCCGGTGCGGCGCTCTACGTCGTGCTCGTGCTCGGCGTGTCCCTGGCCACCGCGCGGATCGCGGGCGGGCTCGTGCTCGCCGGGTGGCGGGGGTACCAGCAGCCCCGCCTCGCTCGCGTTCAGCCTGCGTCGCGCGCGAGCAGGTCGTCGAGGGACTCCCGGCGGATCAGCACCCGGGAGCGACCGCCCGCCAGCGCCAGCAGGGTGGGCCGGGTGACCAGGTGGAAGTTGGTGGCCCGGGCGTGGTGGTAGGCGCCCGTGCCGGCGACGGCGAGCAGGTCGCCCGGGTGCACATCGGCGGGCAGCGAGGCGTCGGACGCCACCACGTCGCCGGCCTCGTTGTGCCGTCCGACCACGACGGCCGGCCCGCAAGCGGCCCGCCCGGTGCGGCCGACGAGCACAGCGCCGTGCGCGGTCGCCGGGTGGTCGGACAGGCCGCCGTCGACGGCGACGAGCCGGTCGCCGCCCTGGGTCCGGGTCACGGCGAGCACGCGGTACACGGTCACGCCGGCCCGGGCCACCACGGCCCGGCCGGGGGAGACGGTGAGCCGGGGCGCGGGCAGGCCGTGCCGGTCGGCCTCGAGGTGCAGGACCGACCGCATGCGGGTGGCGAACCCTTCCAGGGCCAGGTCGAAGTCCTCCGGGCGGTAGGCGACGGCGTGCCCGCCGCCGAGGTTCAGCTGCTCCGGCCGGACGCCGTGCGCGCGGTACATCGCCGCCCCGAACTCGCACAGCCGGCTGATCTCCCGCTCGTACTGCGAGAAGCGGCTGAGCTGATGGCCGACCGAACAGTCGAAGCCGGCCAGCCGCAGCCCGGGCTGGGCCGCGATCCGCGCGACGGCCGCGGCCGCCTCGCCGCCGGCGATGCGCATCCCGAAGCGCCGGTCGGGCCCGTCGACCATCCTGACCAGGACCCGCTGCCCGGCGGGCGCGGTCGCCGCCAGCCGGGTGATCTCGCCCATCGACTCGACGACGATCGTGCCGACGCCGGCGCGGTACGCGACGTCGAGATCCTCGGGGGACTTCGCGCTGCCGTAGAGCACCACCCGGCCCATGTCGAACCCGGCGCGCTCGGCGACGCGGACCTCGCCGGCCGACCCGGCGTAGAGGCCGAGCCCCTCGGCGGCGACCCAGCGGGCCACGTCGACGGTGAGCAGCGCCTTGCCGGTGTACGCGACGTCGGCCGCCCCGAACGCGCCCGCGTAGGCGCGGCAGCGGTCCCGGACGTCCGCCTCGTCGAGGACGAAGGTGGGGGTACCGTGCTCGGCCGCGACGGCGGCCAGGCTGACCCCGCCGACGCGCAGGTCGCCGCCGTCGCCCCAGCGGGCGGTGAGTGGCCACACCCCGGCGCCGAGGTGGGCCGGCAGCGACGAGCGCAGCGTGGGCAGGATGTCGGTGAGCGTCATGCGATCAACGCTGGCACCGCAGGGCCGGGCCGCACAGACGTCCTGACGCAATCTCTACGTCAGGATTTCGTCAGGGCCACTGGCCGCCGCCCGCCCCCGGTTGGCACCGTCCGGAGCATGTCCTGTCACGCCCAGCTGACCCTTGCCGCCCGCCTCCTCCTCGACGAGTCCGCCGACACCCGGCTGCTCTGGATCGTCCTGCAGGACGACGCCGCGGCCCGCTCGCAGCCGGTGCTCGGCCGCGCCCTGCGGCTGGTCGTCCACCCGGGCCCGCAGACCGGACGGGTGCTCGGCGAGGTCCGCGACGGGCGCCGGATCCTGCGCACGACCGGCCGGGACGTCGCGACCGCCGTGGCCGGCGTCCTGCTGGCCGCCCGTGATCACACCGGTGTCGTACCTCGGCTGTCGTGCGCCTGGCCCGACCGGCACCCGCTGGCCGAGCTGGCCGGTCTGGCCGACCCGGCGGTCCTGTCCGTGCCCCGCCTGCGGGCGCTGCTGCACCGGGTCGAGCCGGACGCGAGCCGCCGGCCGGTCGTGCACACCTGGTGATCGTGCGATGAGTTTCGGTGCCGGCGGTGGTCCAACCCCCGTGGAGATCTCGCTGGCGCTGGGTGCGGCGCTCGCGCGGGCGGACATCGGCGGGCTGTGCGCCGGGCTGGCCGAGCGGCTGCGCGGGCTGCCCGCCGGTACCGTCGTCTGCGACGTGGCCGGGGTGGCCCGGCCCGACGTCGTCACCGTCGAGGCCCTCGCCCGGCTGCGGCTGACCGCGCGCCGGCACGGCTGGCGCCTGGTCGTCGCCGGGGCCGGGCCGGCGCTGGTCGAGGTCGCCGGGCTGCTCGGGCTAGCCGAGGTGGTCGGGGAGGCCGAACAGCGGGAACAGCCGGGCCGTGTCGAGGAAGCTGTTGACGCCGGCGATCCGCCCGCCTGACAGCTCCAGCACGATCAGCGCCCACGGGCCGGTCGTGCGGTACTGCCCGAAGGCCGGCATGCCGTTGGCCACGACGGGGACCAGGCGGGACCCCTGGCAGCCGGCGCCGGTGCCGGACATCCAGGCCCGGATGTCGGCGGGCCCGCGCAGCCACAGCGGCAGCGGCGGCATCGACAGGGTCGCGTCCTCGTGCAGCAGCGCGGTGAGCGCCTCGAGGTCGTAGGCCTCGAACGCCCGCACGTAGCGGCCGAGGAGGGTGCGCTGCTCGTCGTCGAGCGGCTGGTGCACGTCGGCGGTGACGTCCGCGGCCGCGAGGGTGGCCCGGGCCCGCTGCAGCGCGCTGTTGACGCTCGCCACCGAGGTGTCGAGCAGCTCGGCCACCTCCTGCGCCGACCAGGCGAGGACCTCCCGCAGGATCAGTACCGCACGCTGCCGCGCCGGCAGGTGCTGCAGCGCGGCGACGAAGGCGAGCCGCACCGACTCCCGCCCGGCGACCACGTCGGCCGGGTCGGCGCGCTCCGGCAGCACCCGGTCGTCGGGCACCGGCCCGACCCAGATCTCGTCCGGCCGCGGCTCGCCGGGGTTCGTGGCGGTGCCGGAGCCGGCCGGACCGAGGTCCATCGGCCGCACCCGTCGCTGCGCGCTGGTGAGCATCGTCAGGCAGACGTTGGTGGCGATGCGGTACAGCCACGAGCGCACCGACGAGCGCCCCTCGAACTGCTCGGCGCCGCGCCAGGCCCGGATGAAGGCCTCCTGCACGGCGTCCTCGGCGTCGAACGCGGAGCCGAGCATCCGGTAGCAGTACCCGGTCAGCTCGGCGCGGTGCGCTTCCAGCTCGGCGGTCATCACCACGATTTCAAAATTCCTTCCGGCGGCACCGATGAGTTTCGGGCGGCGGCCTGGTCTGCACCGATGACACTACGACAGACATGCTGAGGAGCTCACGATGACCTACGCCGACGTCAACGGGATCAGCCTGTACTTCGAGACGCACGGCACCGGCCGGCCGCTGATCCTGCTGCACGGCGGGCTCGGCTCGGGCGAGATGTTCGCGCCGATCCTGCCGATCCTCGCCGACCACCACCAGGTGATCCTGGTCGACGTCCAGGGCCACGGCCGCACCGCCGACATCGACCGGCCGCTGGACGTGCGCCTCATGGCCGACGACGTCGCCGCGCTCATCGACCACCTCGGGCTGGACCGCCCCGACGTCGTCGGGTACTCGCTCGGCGGCGGCATCGCGTTCAACGTCGCGATCCGCCACCCGGAGAGGGTCGGCCGGCTGGTCGCGGCGTCGGCGAACATCCGCCGGTCCGCCATCTACCCGGACATGCTGGCCCAGCAGGGCCAGGTGAGCGCGGCGGCGGCCGAGTTCATGAAGGAGACCCCGATGTACGAGGCGTACCAGCGGCTGGCGCCCCGCCCCGAGGACTTCCCGCGCCTGCTGGACAAGATCGGCGAGGCGATGGCCAAGGACTTCGACTTCACCGAGGAGGTGCGTGGCCTGCAGGTGCCGACGCTGGTCGTCGCCGCGGACGCCGACATGGCGCCGCCGAGCCACTTCGTCGAGGTCTTCGGCCTGCTCGACGGTGGGCTGCGCGACGGCGGCTGGGGCGGCGAGGGCCGGCCGAAGGGCGGCCACGCCCTGGCGATCCTGCCCGGCCTGACCCACTACGACCTGTTCCTGTCCCCGCTCTTCGCCACCGTGGCGCTCGCGTTCCTCGACAAGGACCGCTGACCGCCCGCTCCGAGGCGCTGGTCGATCTATCACGGGGTAGATCGACCAGCGCCCTCCGGTGCTGTCGCGGCGGGCGCGGTGCGGCGGGCGCGGTGCGGCGGAGGTGGCCGGCCGGGCGGCCCGACAGCGGCAAGCCAGCGGGGGCTGGCTGTGGGGGCTGGCTGCGGGGTCGGTCGAGGGGACCGGCTGCGCGGAACGTAGCTCAGGGCGGGCTCTCTTCCGGTGCTGTCGGCAGGCTCCTGCGCGGCATTGTCGCGGCGCCGACGGCGGGCGTTCGGAGGTCCGCGGCTCGCCGGAGCATGATCACGAAGACTTGATGTCCTCTCCGATCATGATCACGAAGACTTGTTGCCGCTCAGCGTGCGACAACAAGTCTTCGTGATCATGGCCGAATCCGGCGTGGCGCAGGCCTCGGTTGCTGCCCGGCGACAACAACGCTCACTGATCATGGGTGGCGGAGTGCGTCGTCCCGGAGGGGTCCGAGGCGGACGCCGGTGTGCGGGATGCTGTTGGCGCAACGCGTCGCCGCTGCTCGGCCAGGTGCTGCCCGAGCGGGTCCTGGTGCCCTACCCGGTGGAGTTGGCGCAGTCGGGCGACCTCGCGTTCTACCGCCACACGCTCGGCGTCCCATCCGCGTGCGACGGCCGGCGGGTGCAGTTGCGCCTGGGCGCGGTCGACTCCGAGGTCACCGTCCGGGCCGACGGAGCCGTGCCGCGGCGCAGATGGCCGCATTCGAGTACGAGGCCCGTCCAGCCGCCTGCCACCGGGCGTCGTTGCGCCTTAACATCTAAATGATATAGCTTGCTTGTACTGGGTTGGAGGGAGGCGCCTGGCCATCATGACCGACTGGACGCTGCTTGCGCCGGACGACGACGCGCGGGCCCTCGACGAGGCCGCCGGCGCACAGTTCGCCGCGCTTCGCGGGCCGGACGCGATGCGGGCCGCGATCGACGGCGCGCCGGCCGACGACGGCTGGAAGGTGCTGGCCGACGGCGGCTATCCCGACATCGCCGTCCCGGAGGACCTCGGCGGCGCCGGCCGGCTCATCGACCTCGCCGTCGTGCTCGAAGCCGCCGGGCGCACCCTGCTCACCCCGGGGCTGCTGCCGTCCGCGCTCGCCACCCGGGCCCAGCTGGCCGCCGGGGTGCACCGGGCCGAGTTCCGGTCACGACCGGGCGGGTTCGCCCTGGCGGGCGGGCGGGTCGCCGGCGGGCGGTGCTCGGTCGAGCGGGCCCACGTGCTGGGCGGGCTCGGCGCCGCCACGCTCACGCTCGTCGTCGCCGGGGCGGACGGTGCCTGGGTCGCCGTCGTCGACCCGCAGGCTGACGGGGTGGAGCTGGTGCGGGAGACGACGGTGATCGACCCCTCCCGGCCCGTGCCGGCGTACCGGCTCACCAACGTCCGCTGCCTCGCCGAGGGCGCCGTCGAGCTGGAGCGGGCCCTGGCGGAGTGCCGCGTCTGCCTCGGTGCCGATCTCCTCGGTACCGCGGAAGGAGCCCTCACCGCCGCGATCGCCCACGCACAGTCGCGCCGCCAGTTCGGGCAGCCGATCGGCGCCTTCCAGGCCGTCAAGCACCAGCTCGCCGAGGCCTACGTGGCGGTGGAGCGGGCCCGCAGCCTCACGTACGGCGCCGCACTGGGCGAGTCGTCGCCGCTGCTGGCCAACGCGGCGGCGGCCGAGGCGGCGGTCCTGGTGGCGTCGCGCTACACGCAGCTCATGGGCGCGATGGGCGTGACGTTCGAGGCGGACTGCCACCTGTTCCTGCGCCGCGCGCACCAGACGGCGGGGCTGCTCGGCACGCCCGACGAGCTGTACGCGGCCGCCGCCCGGGAGGCCCGATGAGCACCGAGTTCGACGACTTCCTCGACCGGGTGCTCCCGGCCGACTACGACGAGCGTTATCAGCAGTACCGCCGCGACACCGAGCTGCGCCGGAACTATCAGGCCGCCGCGTTCGACGCCGGGTGGCTCATCCCGGAGTGGGGGCGCGACGAGGGCGGGCGGGAGCTGGCCGGGCCGGAGGCGCTCGCCGTGCGGCTCACCGGCGCCCGGCGGCGGGTGCCCCGGCTGCTGAACATCCAGGGCGCGGGCGTGGCCGCCCCGGCGGTCCGGGCGTTCGGCAGCCCGGCGCAGCGGGCGCGGCTGCTGCGGCCGGCCGCCCGCGGCGACGAGATCTGGGCGCTGGGCATGTCCGAGCCCGGCGCCGGCTCCGACCTCGCGTCACTGCGCACCACCGCCGTCCTCGACGGCGGCGTGTTCACGGTCAACGGCCAGAAGGTGTGGACGACCCAGGGCGACGAGGCCCGCTGGTGCACGCTGTACGCGCGGACCGATCCCGAGGCGCGGCCGCACCGCGGCATCTCCTGCCTCGTGCTGGACATGCGCAGCCCGGGCGTGACCGTCCGGCCGATCCGCACCGCCGGCGACGCGATCGAGTCGTTCTGCGAGGTGTTCCTCGACGACGTCAGGATTCCCGAGGACGCGCTGCTCGGCCCGCTGCACGGCGGGTGGGGCGTGGCCATGGCCAGCCTGGAGCACGAGCGCGACATGATCTGGCTGAACACCTGGCTGGAGGCGAACCGGGCGCTCGAGCCGACGCTGCGGGCCGGCGAGCTGTCCGAGGCGCAGCTGGTCCGGCTCGGCCGCTCGCTCGCCGACACCGAGAGCCTGCGCCTGACCGGGCTGCGCTCCGCCGCCCAGCGCTGGGCCGGCGTGCCGTCGCACACCTGGGCCATCCTCAAGCTGCTCGGCTCCGAGTCGGTCCAGCGGGCCGCGCTGCTGTCCCTCGAGGTCGCCGGCCCGGCCGCGTTCGACGACCCGGCGTACTTCGACGAGCGGCTCGACTCGCTCGGCGCCACGATCTACGGCGGTACGTCGGAGATCCAGCGGACCATCATCGCCGAACGGGCACTGGGCCTGCCGAAGGGAAGATCATGACGTCACTGGCCAACCGCTGCGCGCTCGTCTCCGGAGCCGGCCGCGGGCTGGGCCGCGCGATCGCCACCTCGTTCCTGGAGGCCGGCGCCACCGTCTGCGTCGTCTCCCGCAATCCCGCCGAGCTCGACGACTTCGTGGCCGCCGCCGGGGGCCGTGCGTTTGCCTTCCCGGCCGACATCCGGCAACCTGACGACCTGGACCGATTGCGGGACGCGGTGCTGAGCGAGGTCGGAGTCGTCGACATCCTGGTGAACAACGCGGGCAACCTGGTGAAGAAGCCGGTGGTGCCGTTGCCGACCGAGGGGCCGGTGGGCCAGCCCGGGTCGGGCCCGGCGAGTGTCGCCATGACCGACGACGAGTGGGACTCGGTGCTCGACACCCACGTGCGCGGTTCGCTGCACCTGGTGCGGTCGTTCGTGCCGGGCATGCTGTCGCAGGGGCGGGGCCGGGTGATCAACATCGCGTCGAGCAGCGTGGCCCGGTCGGCCAACCTGACCGTGAGCTACCAGGTGGCCAAGGGTGCGCTGCTCCAGCTGACCCGCTCGCTCGCCAAGGAGTGGGCGGCGTTCGGCGTCACGGTGAACACGATCGCGCCCGGGCACTTCCGCACCAGCATGACCAAGGCACTGCACGACAGCCCCGAGGGCCAGGCCTGGCTGCGCGAGCGCATCCCGATGCGCCGCACCGGCGACGCCGCCGAGCTCGGTGCCCTGGCCGTCCACCTGGCCGGCGACCTCGCGTCGTTCATCACCGGCCAGACCATCTTCGTCGACGGCGGTGAAACCCTCTAGTGTCCGAGTCCGAGATGTCAGAGCTGTCGGAGCTGTCAGAGCTGGCCGGTCGCCCGCACCGCATGCCGCTGCGGACCCCGCGGGTGGCCGAGGCGGTGGCGGCGCAGCTGCGGCTGCGCATCCTCGAGGGCGACCTGGTCGACGGCGCCGAGCTGCCCCCGGAGGCGCAGCTGCTGCAGGAGTTCCCGGCCAGCCGGCCCAGCCTGCGCGAGGCGATCCGCATCCTGGAGACCGAGGGGCTGCTGACGGTCCGCCGCGGCAAGGTCGGCGGCATCGTGGTGCGCAGCCCCACCGCCCACTCCGCCGCCTACCACATGGGCCTGCTCCTGCACTCCCGCGCGATCCCGCTGACCGACCTGGCCACCGCCCGCAACCTGCTCGAACCGTTCTGCGCCGAGCAGGCCGCCATGCGCGACGACCACGGCGCCGTCGGCCAGCGGCTGCGGGAGCTCAACGACGAGGCCGCCGCCGTCGTCGCCGACGGCCCGGCCTTCACCGGCGCCTCGGTGAAGTTCCACGAGGCCCTCGTCGACGCGGCCGGCAACCAGACGCTGCGCATGTTCGCCGGGATGATGGAGAGCATCTGGAGCGTCCAGGAGCGCGGCTGGGCCCGCCGCGCGGCCGACGAGTCCAGCTACCCGTCGGTGGACCTGCGCCGCGCGGTGCTGCGCGCCCACGACTCGATCCTGAAGGCCATCGAGGCGGGCGACGCCGACCTGGCCGGCCGCGTGACCCGGGCCCACCTGAAGGCGTCGCAGCTCTACGTGGCGTCGTCGGAGGCCCCGTCGGTCCGCGTCGTCGACGAGTACGGCATGCCCCGCATGGACTACGACGCGGACCGCTCGTAGCGCGTGTCGGCCGGCGACTCGCGGGACGATTGCGGACAACCCCTTGACGGGGACCGCGGTCGATATTGAGCGACTGCTATCTTTCGGCATCCGCCGCGCGGAAAACGGGGTGCGCGGCGAGTTCGGGAGGCAGCGCATGCGCAGAGCACCGACTGTCATGTTCCTCGCAACAACCATCGTGGTCACACTCGCCGGCACGGCCGTGCCGGCGGGCGCCGAGACGCCCGCGGAGGTCCGCCACTCCAGCGGGCTCGTCCTGGTCGGGCCGCTCGACGAGAACCCGGCAGCGGTGCCGGAGGATCTCGCGCAGGCGCACAACGACGCCGTGCGGTACGCCCAGGAGAACGCCGCCACGGTCGGGTACCCGTGGATCGACCGCAAGAACCACAAGCTCGTGCTGTCCGCCGCCGGCGCGCAGGGCCTCGCGAAGCTCCAGTCCTTCCAGCCGCGCGCCGCGCTCACGGCCGGCGTCACCTCGATCCGGTCGGTGTCGGCGAGCTGGAAGCGGCTCGAGGGCATCAAGGACGAGGCGATCAGCCTTGGCAGGGCCGTGCCCGACGCGTCGGCCATCGTCATGACCGAGCCCGACGAGGAGCACAACCGGGTCGTCATCACCGTCGACCGGATGAGCGATCCGCTGCTCAACGCGCTCGCGGCCCGCTACGGCACCACCGACGTCGCGATCCGCTACAGCCCGAAGCACGAGAAGGGCCACGACGACGGGCGCGACAACGACACGTCGCCGTTCTACGGAGGCGCGCTCATCAACGCGCCGGCCGGCACCTGCAGCACGGGCTTCCCGTGGTACTCCGGGACGACCAGCTACATGGTGACCGCCGGACACTGCGCGCCCAACGGCGGCAGCGTGTCCACGCCCGCCCAGTCGATGGGCTCGGTGACGGCCAGCAGCCGGGAGAACCGCAACCCGGGCGTGGGCACCGTGTACCTCACCGGGCAGACGACGTACCGCGGTGACATCGCGCTCGTCCAGATGAGCTCGGGCCGCTCCAGCGGTTCGTCCATCTTCCGCGGTGGCGTCGGGTCCAGCTCCTCCTACGCGATCGACTCGATGTGGAGCCGCGCGCCGCAGAACGGCGACCAGTACTGCACCGGCGGCCGGACGACCGGCGAGCAGTGCGGCTGGGTCGTCGTCAACGTCCGGATCAACTACACCAACAGCAACGGCGAGGTGCTGCGCAACGTCTCCCAGGGCCGCAAGCAGGGCCAGTGCACGATGGGCGGCGACTCGGGCGGCCCGACGTACACGGTGCTGAGCAGCGGCAACGTGGTCGCCAAGGGCATCCACAGCGGCACGAGCGGCGGCGGCAGCGACAACTGGGGCGGCGCGCTCGACCCGTGCT
>NZ_JBEXCY010000144.1:0-29582 GCF_040605515.1 Dactylosporangium sp. NPDC005572
GGCTGGGTGTCCACGGTGGACACCCAGCCGGCGCTCGCGCTCGACGGGGTGCTCGCCGTCGTGTGGCACGGCAGCGCGCCGCGGCTGGAGCCGATCGGCGACCCCGGCCTGCTGGTGCTCCAGTCGCCCCGCATCCAGTACCGCGGCGAGGTCGTCGCGATGGTCGTGGCCACCTCCCTCGAACGCGCCCGGGAGGGCGCCGAGGCGGTGGTGGTCGACGAGCAGCCGGTGGCGGCCGACACCGAGCTGCGGGCCGACCACCCGGCGCTGTACGTGCCCGAGACGGTCAACGCCGGCTACCCCGGCGTCAGCACGGTCGGCGACTTCGACCGCGGGATGGCCACGGCCGCCGTGCGGGTCGACGCCACCTACCGCACCCCGGCGATGCACCACGCCGCGATGGAGCCGCACGCCGCGACGGCGTTCTGGGAGCGCGGCAACCTCGTCGTGTTCGACGCGACGCAGTCCTCGACGAGCGTGCGGGACGCCCTCGCCGGGCTGTTCGAGATGCCGCCGCAGATGGTGCGGGTGATCAACGAGCACGTCGGCGGCGGCTTCGGCTCGAAGGGGCCGGGCCGGGTGACCGCGGTGCTGGCCGCGATGGCCGCCAAGTGCGTCGGCCGGCCGGTCAAGCTGGCGCTCACCCGGCAGATGCTGTTCTCGCTGGCCGGGTACCGCACCCCGACCATCCAGCGGGTCCGGCTCGGCGCCGACGAGCGGGGCCGGCTGGTCGCGATCGGCCACGACGCGGTGAGCCAGACGTCGAAGGTCATCGAATTCGTCGAGCAGACCGCGGTGATCAGCCGGACGATGTACGCCGCCCCGAACCGGCACACCACGCACCGCGTCGCGCCGCTCGACGTGCCGCCGCCGACCTGGATGCGGGCGCCCGGCGAGTGCCCCGGTGCGTTCGCGCTGGAGTCGGCGATGGACGAGCTCGCCGTGGCCGGCAACTGGGACCCGGTCCAGCTGCGCCTGGTCAACGACACCCAGGTCGACCCGGAGCTCGGCATCCCGTTCAGCAGCCGGCACCTCGCCGAGTGCCTGCGCGACGGCGCCGAGCGGTTCGGGTGGCCCGGCCGCGACCCGCGGCCCGCGGTGCGCCGCGACGGGCGCTGGCTGGTCGGCACCGGGGTCGCCGCGTCGACGTTCCCGGCGATCACCTGGCCGTCGACCGCGACCGCCCGGGCGACCGCCGACGACCACTTCGACGTGCAGGTGAACGCGGCCGACATCGGCACGGGCGCCCGCACCGCGCTGCGCCAGATCGCCGCCGACGCGCTCGGCGTCGCCCAGCACTGCGTCGAGATCACGGTCGGCGACAGCGCGATCGGGCCGGCGCCGGTCGCCGGCGGCTCGATGGGCACCTCGTCGTGGGGCTGGGCGGTCACCGAGGCGTGCCGGCGGGTGCGCGAGCGCATCGACAGCATTCACCACGGGCGGGTGCCGGCCGAGGGCGTCTTCGCCACCGCCGACACCACCGACGACGTCGCGGCGCGGGAGGACCTCGCGCGGTACTCCTTCGGCGCCCAGTTCTGCGAGGCGCGCGTCGACCCCGGCACGGGCGAGGTCCGGGTGAGCCGGCTGCTCGGGGTCTTCGCGGCCGGCCGGATCGTCAACCCCACCACGGCCCGCTCGCAGCTCATCGGCGGCATGACGATGGGCCTGTCGATGGCGCTCATGGAGCGCAGCGTCATGGACCGGCGCACCGGCGACTTCGTGACCGACGACCTGGCCAGCTACCACGTGGCCGTGAACGCCGACGTGCCGGCGATCGAGGCGCGCTGGATCGACGAGGACGACCCGCACCTCAACCCGATGGGCACCAAGGGCATCGGCGAGCTCGGCATCGTCGGCACCGCGGCCGCGGTCGCCAACGCCGTGTACCACGCGACGGGCGTCCGGGTCCACGACCTGCCGATCACCCCGGCGTCCCTGCTCCGCTGACCCCTCCACCGGCACCCAGCCGGGCGTCCAGGTCGGCCACGCGGTCCTCGGCGCCCAGCGCCGCGAACAGCGCCCGGGCCTCGGTCCAGGCCGCCCGGGCCGCGGCGGCGTCCAGTGTGGACTGCGCCGCGCCCAGCGCGGTGAGGGCCGCGGCCAGGAACGCCGGCCAGCCCCGCGTGCGCCACAGCCGGACCGACTCGGCCAGCAGCGCGACCGCCTCGGCGGGCCGGCCGGCGGCCAGCTCCAGCTCGCCGAGGACCGCGAGCGCGTCGGCGACGTGGTGGGTCATGTTGTACTCCCGGCCCAGCGCGAGGGACGCGGCGGCCGCCGACCGGGCGCGGCCGTCGTCGCCGCGCTTGGCGTGGACCCGGGCGTAGGCGAGCATCGTGAGCGCCTCGGCGTAGTGGTCGCGGTACCGCTCGGAGATCGCCCGCGACTCGTCGAGGAAGGCGAGGGCCTCGTCCAGCCGGCCCATCTCGCCGTGGCCGATGCCGGTGAACTGGAGCACCGCCGCCTCGTAGCGGGGGTTGCCGAGTGCCCGGGCGGCGGTCAGCGCGGCCTCCAGGTGGGCCGGGATCGGCGCGAAGCGGCCCTGCTCGCGGTAGGTCAGGCAGAGCGCGATGTGCGCCCGGGCCTGCCCGCCGAGGTGGCCGGTGGCCGTGGCCAGCTCCAGCCCGCGGGTCGCCGCCGCGACCGCCTCGGCGTACGCGCCGCGCGCCGCCAGGCCCCAGGCCCGCATCACCTCGGCGTCGGCGGTCCCGCGGGGTTCCCCGGCCGCGGTGAACAGCTCGCGGACCCGATCGCCGTCGGCCTCCAGGCCGGCCATCGCCCCGCCGTCGGCGTGGGTGGTGTTCCAGGCCCGCACCTCGGCCAGCCCGCGCAGCATGACCGCCTCGCCGAGCCGGTTGCCGGTGCGCCGGCACAGCAGCATGACCCGCTCGTTCGTGCCGCGCCACGACTCGTACATGCCGCGCAGGTCGAAGTACTTCTCCAGGGTCCCGGCCAGGTCGAAGGCCAGGTCGTCGAGGCCGTGGTCGCAGGCCTGGGCGACCGCCGCCAGCAGCGCCGACCGCTCGGCGTCGAACCAGGCGAGCGGGTCGACCCGGGCCGGCAGCGCCACCGGCGTGCGGGCCGCGGTGCCGTGCAGGACCGCGAAGCACGGGCCGGGCACGCCCGGCGCCATCCGCTCGGCCAGCGACAGCCAGCCGCCGAGGCCGCGGGCCAGCACGCCGGCGACCTCCTCCGGCGGCACCAGCGAGCGCGCGTAGAGCCGGACCAGGTCGTGCAGGCGGTACCGCACCTGGCCGATCGCGTCGGTCCGGGCGAGCTGGAGCAGCTGGGCGTCGACGAGGGCGTCGAGCGGCTCGACCGCGTCGTCCGGCGGCACCTCCAGCAGGCACGCGGCCAGCCACACCGGCACGTCGGGCGCGTCGAACAGGCCCAGCATCGCGAGCAGCCGGGCGGCGACCGGGTCGAGGCCGCGGTACGACAGGGCCAGCGACGCCCGCACCGCGAGGTCGCCGGCGGCGAGCCGGTCGAGGCGGCGGCGCTCGTCGGCCAGCAGGGCGGTGAGGCCGGCGATCCGCCAGCGCGGCCGGGCCGCCAGCCGCGCCCCGGCGACCCGCACCGCGAGCGGCAGCCGGCCGCAGAGCCCGACGAGCTCGGCCGCGCGGTCCGCCTCGGCCGCCACCCGCTCGGCCCCGGCCACCTCGGCGAGCAGCCGCAGCGCGTCGCCGGGCGGGAAGTCGCCGAGGTCGAACCACCGGGCGCCCTCGACGCCGGCCAGGCGGGCCCGGCCGGTGAGCACGACCGCGCAGCTCGCCGAGCCGGGCAGCAGCGGGCGGACCTGGTCCTCGCCGGCGGCGTTGTCGAGCACCACGAGCACGCGGCGGCCGTTGAGGCGGCTGCGGTACAGCGCGGAGGCCTCGACCGGGTCGTCGGGCACGGCCTGGCTGTCGACGCCGAGGGCGCGCAGGAACCGGGCCAGCACCTCGATCGGCGCCGCCGGGGCCGGGTCGATGCCGCGCAGGTTGGCGTAGAGCTGGCCGTCGGGGAACGCGCCGGCCACGAGGTGCGCCACGTGCACGGCGAACGCCGTCTTGCCGACGCCGCCCATGCCGGCGATCCCGGCCACGACGAGCGCCGGGCGGGGCGCCGTGAGCAGCTCGACGGCTGCGCCGACCTCGGCGTCCCGGCCGGTGAAGTCGGGGATGTCCGGCGGCAGCAGCGCCGGCACGGTCAGCACCGCCGCCGGCCGCTCGCCGGCCGCGACCGCCTCGTGCGGCCCGGGCACCTCCTCGCGCAGCACCCGCAGGTGCGCCGCCCGCATCTCCTGCGACGGCTCTACGCCCAGCTCGTCGACCAGCCGGGCGCGCACCTCGGCGTACAGCCGCAGCGCCGCCGCCCGCTCCCCACCGCCGGCCAGCAGCAGCACCAGCCGCGCGTGCAGGCCCTCGTGGAACGGCTCGTCGCGGGTCAGGTCGCGCAGCGGCCCGGTCGCCTCGGCGTAGCGGCGCAGCTCGATCGCCAGGTCGGCCAGCCGCAGCGCGGCCGCCAGCCGCTGCTGGCCGAGCGCCTCGGCCGCCGGGTGGGCCCGCAGCCGGGCGTTGGCGTCGGCGAGCACCGGCCCGCGCCAGCCGCGCAGCGCCTCGTCGAGCAGGCGCAGGGCCTCCTCCGGCTCGCGCTGCTCGGCCTGGCCGACGAGGCCCGCGAACCGGCTCACGTCCACCGTGTCGGCGGGGACGCTCAGCCGGTACCGCCCGTGCGTCAGCGGCAGCACCCCGCCCGCGCCGGCCCGGTCGCCGGCCGGGTCGAGGATCGTGCGCAGCCGCCCGACCGCCGCGTGCACCTGCGCCGGCGCGGTCTTCGGCGGGCGCGGCCCCCACAGCGTCTCGACGATCTCGTCCCGGGACACCGCCCGGTCCACCTGGAGCGCCAGCAGGCCCAGCAGCCCGCGCTGGGCCGAGGTGGCGACGCCGATCGGCTGGCCGGCCCGGATCACCGCGAGTGGCCCGAGCACGCCGATGCGGGTCGTCTCGCGCCCGCGGCCGGCCCGGTCGAGCACGGCGAGCAGCTCGGCCCGCTCGGCGGGGGAGAGGACCAGGGCCGCCGCGAGCCGCTCCAGCGACGCCGCGTGCGGGTGGCGGACCCGGTCGCGCTCGATGTCGCGCAGCGCGCGCACGCTGATCCCGCTGCGTGCGGCGAGTGACTCCTGAGTGAGTCCGGCCCGCCGCCGGTAGCGCTCGATGAGGGCGCCGAGCGGCGCTACTTGGGCCGATGACTCCATCCGACGCCTTGGACCGGGTGCCGTGCGGCACGACTCCGGCAGAAATCTGCCGGCGCCGATTCTGCCGGTTGCCGCGCGACGGGTCCAGTGCAGGGTCCACGGCAGGGTCTACGGCAGGGTCTACGGCAGGATCGCGTCGACGTAGCCGCCGTCGACGCGCACGGCGCCGCCCGTAGTGGCCGACGCGAGCGGGGAGGCGAGGTAGACGACCAGGTTGGCGATCTCCTCCGGCTCGATCAGGCGCTGCAGGAGCGACTGGGGCCGGTGCTCGCGCATGAACTCGCGCTGCGCCTGGTCCCACGGCAGGGCCGGGTCGACGAGCTCGTAGACGAACTGCTCGACGCCTTCGGTGTGGGTCGGGCCGGCGATCACCGTGTTGACCGTCACACCGGTGCCGGCGGCGGTCTTGGCGAACCCGCGGGCGACGGCGAGCAGCGCCGTCTTCGAGACGCCGTAGTGGATCATCTCGGCCGGGGTGACCACCGCCGAGTCGCTGCCGATGTACTGCACGCGGCCCCACCGCCGGGCCATCATCCCCGGCAGGTAGGCCCGGGTGAGCCGGACGCCGGCCAGGACGTTGACCTCGAAGTACCGCCGCCACTCGGCGTCGTCGATCTCCAGCGCCGGGCGGGCGCCGAAGACGCCGAGGCTGTTCACCAGGATGTCGACCTCCGGCAGCAGCTCGAGGACCCGGGCCGTGCCCTCGTCGGTGCTCACGTCGGCCGGCACGGCGACGAGGTCCCCGGCGTCGCCGAGCCGCTCGACGGCGGCGGCGACCGACGCCTCGCTGCGGCCGTTGACGCCGACCCGCGCGCCGGCGCGGGCCAGGCCGCGGGCGATCGCCGCGCCGATGCCCTGGGTGGAGCCGGTGACCAGGGCGGTTCGCCCGGAAATGTCAATGTTCACGCCGTCAATCGTGCCACCGGCGCGGCGGCCGGCGTCTCCTCCCGCCAGCGGGTCAGCATCGGCGCGGGGGCCCAGCCCAGCTCGCGGGAGCGGAAGACGGCGTCGGCGCACCGGGCGGCCCAGCTGCGGCGGGCGGCCGCCAGGGGTACCGAATCGTCGAGGAGACTGCCGCGGAGGTCCTGGAGCACCCGGATGGCGTGCTCGAACGCCGGCACCTCGCGCTCGCGCTCCGCCAGCCCGGCCATCCAGTCGACGCCGCGGCCGTCGCACGCCTCGCACGCGCAGCCCCACAGCGCCGGCTCCCGGTGGCCGCGCTTCGCCCGCGCGATCGCGCCGAGCCGCCGGTACGAGAGCGTCGGCCGGAAGACCGTGGACGGCGGCGGGCGGGGCACCGGTCCCCGCACGTCGTAGCGCGGCGCCAGGTGCCGCAGCGCGCCGACCGTGCCGACGGCCGCCGCCGCGGCGCCGTGGCAGAGCGCGCCGAGCGCCGACACGTCGCTGCGCAGCAGCAGGACCGGCACCTCGCAGCGCAGCAGCTCCAGCAGGCCGGCGACGACGCCCGGCAGCGCGAACGGGTCGCGGGCGGCCTCCAGCACGAGCGCCACCGGCACCGCCGCCGCGCGGACGTGCCCGGTGAGCACCGCGCGGCGCATCCGGTCGTGCAGCCACGACGGGTGCAGCGGGAGGACGGCGATGGCGCCGGGGACGGCCGCCGCGCGGTGCAGCAGGCCGGCGAGGCCGCGCTCGTCGTCGGCGTCGACGTAGCCGGAGTCGGTGAGCACCGGCAGGCCGAGCTCGCGCTGGCGGCGCAGCCAGCGCGGGTTGAAGGGGGCGCTGGCCGGCAGCCGGGCCTGGCCCGCGTACCGCGCCGCGTCGAGCAGCAGCGGCGCCCCGAAGTCCCGCTGTCGCAGCAGGTAGGCGGCGGTGGCGAGCAGCCCGGCCTCGTCCCGCCGGTGCGGCGAGACGACCAGCCCGCCGCGGTGCCGGTCGGCGATCGGGGCGCAGCGCAGGGCCTGGTTCGCCGAGCAGTGCACGAGCAGGCTGCGTTCGGTGATCATGACCCACGCCGATCCCGTCACGGTTGGTACCTCAATGGTAACCGACCGTGCGGCCGACATGAATATTTATCTATTTATTGCAACGCACGACGAAGGTCGCCGAGTCGCTGGCGGTGCTCGGCGCGCTCACCGCGACCGCGACCTTGCGCGAGCCGCTGGTCTCCGGGACCGAGAACGTCCATTTCCGGGTGTACGTCGTGCCCTGCGCGGTGCCGGTGAACCGTTCGCCGTCGACCGTGTAGGTGACCGCGGCGCCGGACTGGCTGACCCGGATCCGCAGGGTGGCCGTCACCTGCCGGGACTGGTCGTTGGCGCAGGGCCCTGCGTAGCCGGGCGGATCCAGGGTCAGCGAGATCGAGGTGACCGTGCCCTTCGGCCCGCTGGTCGTCTTCGACGGCGTCGGCTTCTTGGTCGGCGACGGCGAGCTGCTGCTCGACCCGAGCGACGGGCTCGGGTCCGTCGTCGCCTCGGGCGACGGGCTCTCGTCCGGCACCACCGGCGGCAGCGCCGACTGGGTGGCCGACGCCTTCTGGTCGGACGCGTCGGTGTTGCCGCCGCTGACCAGGGCGGCCACGACCAGCGCGACGATCAGCGTGCCCGACAGGCCGCCGGCGATGAGCAGGCCCATCGTGCGCCGGGTGGCGGCGGCCGCCGCCTCGGCGCTCTGCGCGTCCTGCTCCTGCGCGTACTCTTCGCCGGGCTCGCGGTCGAGAAACCGCGGCAGCCCGTCGCGCGTCATGTCGTCCTCGTCCACTCCGCTCGCTCCCCGCTCCCGCTCGGATACCCGCGACAGTATGCCGTCACGAGCACGAGTTGCGGAACGTGACGTGGTTCGACTGGCGTCCGGTGGGCGTTGTCACGTCGAACCAGAACTCCGTCGTCTTGCGTGTGCCCAGGCCAACCCCGATGGAGAAACTCTCCGTGTAGACGCCGTTGCGGGCGGTGCCCTCGACGGGTGTGCCGGAGTTTTCGGCGTCGGAGTTCATCTGGTACCGCACGGGCGTCGCCGCGCTCGTGCTGACCCGGATCGTGATGGTCGCGGTGACGGTGGTCGCGTACCGGCAGCGTCCCGTGTAGTTGGTGGTGTCGAAGCTCAGCGCCGCGCCGGTGGTGGCGGGCGGCTTGGGGCTGGCCGGCCTGGTCGTCGACCGGGTCTTCGAGGGTGAGGGGCTGGCCGAGGGGCTGGTCTGGACGGGCGGCGCGCTGCTGGGCTCGGGTGACGGTGCGGGGCTGGACGTGGTCACCAGGGCCTGGGCGGGCTCGCCGGTGACGGCTGCGGGGTCGCCGCCTCTGGTCAGCAGGCCGACGGTCACGAGGAGGGCGAGGACGGCGGCGCCCGCGAGGCCGGTGAGCACGGCCCGCCGGTGCTTGCGCCTGGGCTCGGCGGGCCGCTCCTCGACGTTCGGGGGCGGACTGTAGCCGGACGCATACGCACCGCCGAGGATCGGCGGGGTCTCGTTGGTCGGATCGTCGTCGTCGGCGACGGCCTGCGCGGCCTGCGCGGCCTGCGCGGCCTGCGCGGCCTGCGCGGCCTGCGCGGGTGGTCCAGCCTGGGTGATCGGCCCGGTCTCCCCGGTCGGCTCGTCCTCCGCAACCAGGGCGGCAGGCTCGTCTCCGGCGGCGGCCGTGGTGGCCGGCTCGTCCCCGGCGGTGGCCGTGGTGGCCGGCTCGTCGCCCGCAGCCGGTGCGGTGGCGTCGGCGGCCGGCCCGTCCCCGGCGCCGTCACTGGCGCCGTCACTGGCGGCGTCACTGGCGGCGTCGTCGGTGGCGGCCGCGGTGGTCTGCTCGGCCCCCGCGGTCGGCTCGTCGTCCGCGACCGGTGCGGCGGTGCCGGCGGACCCGGCGGCCGGCCCGTCCTCGGTGGCCTCGCCGGTCGGCTCGGTCGCGGCCAGGATGATCGGTGTTTCGGTGATCTGTGCGGCTTCGCCGGGCTCGTTCGCCACGACGGACATTTCCGATTTGTCGGTCACCGCACCGGCCGGCGGCGTCACGCGTTCGGTCTCCGCCACCTCCAGCGCCGCCAGCAGCGCCTCGCGGGCCGCAGCGCCCGTCAGGCGGGTCTGCGGGGACTTGTCCAGGAGGCCGTCGACGACCGCCGTCAGCGCGCCCGCGTGCTCCGGGCGGGGGTGCGGCTCCGACACCGCCGTGAACAGCCCGGACAGCGCCTCGCCGGCCACCTGGAACGGGTTGCGGCCCTCGACCGCGAAGTACAGGGTCGCGCCCAGCGAGAAGTGGTCCGCGGCCGCGTCGGCCACGCCGTCGCGCAGGCGTTCGGGCGCCACGTAGCCGGGAGAGGCCAGCAGCGTCCCCGGGCCCAGGGCCAGGGCCACCGAGAAGTCCGTGAGGCGGGCCCGCCCGTCCGCGTCGACCAGGACGTTCGACGGCTTGACGTCGCCGTGGACCACGCCCTGCGCGTGCGCCGTGGCCAGGGCGTCCTGCAGTGCCAGGCCCAGCTCGGCGGCGGCGCGCGGCGACAGCGGGCCGGCGTCCAGGACGAGGCGTTCGAGCGAGCGGCCGGCGACCAGGTCCATGACGATCCACGGGCGGCCGTCGTCGACGACGACGTCGTGGACCGCGACGACGTGCGGGTGGTCGAGGCGGGCCGCGTCCTGCACCTGGCGGGTCAGCTCGGCCCGTTCCGCCTCGGGCAGGGTGGCCGGGAAGCGGACCTCCTTGACCGCGACGTGCCGCTGCGACCGCAGGTCGGTGGCGCGCCACACGATGCCCATGCCGCCCGCGCCGACCGGGTAGTCGAGCCGGTACCGGTCCATGAGTGTGACGCTCAACCTGCCGCTCCCGCCCAAAGCCCGTGCATCAACGCAACAGTTCACCACCTGTCCGGCCCGGTGGCGGTTCAGCCTGACGGCCGGTTCACTGTGCCTGATCGGAGTATGTCAGGACGACCCCCGTCCCGCCGGGGCGGGACGGGGGTCGCGGGGGTCACCCGGTCACTGCAGGGCGGGGTAGCCGCCGATCTGCTGGCCGGCGAGCGCCGCGCGCAGCTGCTCGGCCGCGGCCGTGACGGAGCCGGCGGCGGCCACCCGCTCGACGATCGCGGCGACGACCTTCGGGGCCGCGAACGAGGTGCCGCTCCACTGCGCCCAGCCGCCGGCGAAGCTCGGGTGGTTGATGAAGGTGCTGACGACGTCCTCGCCCGGGGCGACCAGGGTCACCCAGGGACCGTGGTTGCTCCACTCGCACACCGCGGTGCCGTTGTGGGCGGCGACGGCGAGCACGCGCGGGGCCCACGCGGTACCACTGGAGGCAAAGGCCGCCGGCCAGAACGGACGCTCGGTGATGCCGTTGTTGCCGGCGGCCGCCACCACGACCCGACCCGGGTTGCTCAGGAACGTCTGCAGCGCCAGGGAGAGCACCGCGGGCGGCTGGTCGCCGACGGAGAAGCCGCCGAGCGAGAGGTTGAGCACGTCGACGTCGTCGAGCGCGGTGATCTTCGCGGCCAGGTCGGCCTCGGTGCACACGCCGAAGCTGTCGAGCACCTTCACGATGCGCACCTGCGCGGCCTCGGTGCCCTGCACGACGACCCCGGCGATGAAGTTCGCGTGCCCGACGTCCGAGTCGAGCTCGCCGTCGTTGTCGCCGTCGAGGACCGTCTCGTGGTTCTCGTTGGTCGCGGAGTAGCAGCCGGCGGGCAGCGGGCTGTCGACCCACACGCCGGTGTCGAGCACGACGACCCGCACCGGGGAGGCGCCCGACGCCAGCGGCGCGAGCTTGGCGTCGAGGGCGGCGCAGGCGACGGGCGGGCCGAACGGGCCGCCGTGGTTGTACGGCGTGGAGGTGAACACGTGGTTCGGGCCGACGACCGCGTCGGGCAGCTGCCCGCGCAGCTGGCGGACGGCGGCGGCGACGTCGAGGCCGGACGTGCGCAGCCGGCGCAGCCCGCGGGCCGGCTCGTCCTCGCGGATCTCGCTGGAACGGTGCCCCAGCCCGTTCAGCGTGCGGTGGGCGATCCCGGTGCCCGAGTCCTGGACCAGGATCTCGTCGCGGACGAACCGGACCGGCCGGCCGTCCTGCAGCTCGGTGCGCAGCCACGGGATGCCGGCCAGGCGCTGGTCACGGCGCCGTTCCCAGCGCTGGAAACGATCGCGTGCAACGGTCATGAATGCTCCTCAATCGGTTCTCTTCGACGCAAAGGACAAGTTCCCGACAGCAGAACCAGTGACTAGAGACGCCTACCCGGCATCGTGATACACGTCCGCACCTTTGGCAGGATGCAACCATGACGGCAGCGCCCGTGCTCACCCCCGCCGACGAACTGGCGCAGCGGCTGCTCCCGATTGTCGGCGCCGACCCGGTCCGGGCCAAGGCCCTCGCCGAGGCGGCGTTGCGCGACGCGAAGCGCGACGGCGACCCCGCCGCGGAGGCGGTCGCCCTGCGTGCGCTGGGTCTGGCCGCCCACGCGCAGCACGACGCGGGCCGCGCGGCCGAGCTGCTGCGTGCCTCGATCGCGGTCGCCCGGAAGGCCGGGTTCCGCGTCCATGAGGCCGAGGCCCGCATGAGCCATGCGTACGTCCTGGAGGACCTGGGCCGGCCGACCGCCGCGCTCAAGGAGATCGACCGGGCGCTCGCCGAGCTGCGGGGACACCGCCGCGCCCGCGCCTCGATGCAGCGCGCGCTGATCCTCGACCGCCTCGGTTACGACCTGCAGGCCATGGAGTTGTACCGCAGCGCGCTGCGCGCCTTCCGGTCCTCCGGCGACGAGGTGTGGGAGGCCCGGACGCTGACCAACCGGGGCGTTCTGCACGGGTACCGGGGCAACCTCAAACAGGCGGAGAGCGATCTGCGCCGGGCCCAGGCGCTCTACAACCGCCTCGGCATGGCGACCGCCGCCGCGCAGGTCGAGCACAACCTCGGCTTCGTCGCCGCGCAGGCCGGCGACGTGCCGACCGCGCTCGCCCGCTACGACCGGGCGCACGACCGGCTGTGGAACACCGGCAGCGCCGCCTACGGCCTGCTCGACCGGGCCGACCTGCTGCTGTCGGTGCGGCTGCTGCCGGAGGCCGAGGCGGCCGTGCGGGCGGCCATCGACGCCTCCGCCGACGGGCACCTCGACCTGCTGTTCGGCCAGGCCCACGTGACGCTCGCCCGGATCCTGCTCGCCGTCGGCAAGCTGCAGGACTCCCGTACGGCCGGGGCCGCCGCCCGGCGGACCTTCGTCAAGCAGGGCCGGCCGGTGTGGAGCGCCCGCGCCCGGCTCGTCGAGCTGGCCGCGGTGGTGGCGGCCGGCCGGGCCAACCGCGGCACCCTGCGCGAGCTGCGCGCGGCCGCCGGCAGCCTGGTCGAGGCCGGCTGGCTGCAGCCCGGCTGGGACGGGCTGCTCGACGCCGCCCAGCTCGCCGTCGACCTCCGCGAGCTGCACACCGCCCGCGAGCTGCTCAGCGAGGCCGCCCCCGCCGCCAAGCTCGGCCCGCCCCAGCTGCGGGTGCGCTGGTGGCACATCCGGGCCCGGCTGGAGCTGGCGTCCGGTTCGGTGCCGGATGCGGTACGGGCGGCGACCGCGGGACTGCGCCAGGCCGACGCCTACCGGGCCAGTCTCGGGGCCACCGAGCTGCGGGTGCGGGGCAGCGCGGAGACGGCCGCCCTGGCCGGGCTCCGGCTGCGGCTGGCGCTCGACCACCACGGCCCGTCGGCCGCCCTGACCTGGGCCCAGCGCTGCCGGTCGGCCGCGCTGACGCTGCCGCCGGCCCGCCCGTCCACCGACCCGGTCGTCGCCCGGCACCTCACCGAGCTGCGCCGCATCGGCGGGGAGCTGGCCGCGGCGCCGACCGGCCCGCAGCGCACCAACCGGCTGCTGCGCCGGCAGCGGTTCCTGGAGGCGGAGATCCGGCGCCGGACCTGGCGCACCCCGGGCACGTCCTCGTCCTCGTCCCCGGCCTCGTCGCAGGAGCTGCCGCTCGCGGCGCTGACCTCGGCCCTGGGCGAGCGGGTGCTCGTCGAGCTGCTCGACCTCGACGGCCTGCTGCACGCCCTGGTCGTGCGCGGCCGGCGGGTCGTCCACCGGGTGGTCGGCAAGATCGAGGAGGTCGCCGCCGAGCTGGAGTCGCTGCGGTTCGCGCTGCGCAGCCAGGTCCTCGGGCAAGGCGGCACCGCGGCCGAGCGGCTGTCGCGGCAGGTGCTGCTGCTGGACCGGCTGCTGCTCGACCCGCTCGCCGACCTGATCGGCACCGGCCCGATCGTGCTGGTACCGACCGGGGCCCTGCACGCCCTGCCGTGGACCATGCTCCCGCGCCTGCGCGGCCGCTCGATCGCCGTCGCCCCCTCCGCGGCGATCTGGTGGCGGGCCGCCGCGCAGCCGCCCGCCCCCAGCGACCTGGTGCTGGTCGGCGCGCCCTCGGCGGCGCAGGCGGCCGACGAGGTCCGCGAGATCGCGTCCGACCGCCCGGGCGCGACGGTCCTGGCCGGCGAGCAGGCGCGGGTGGCACCGGCCCTCGCGGCCCTGGACGGCGCCGGGATCGGGCACATCGCCTCGCACGGGGAGTTCCGGGTCGACAACCCCCTGTTCTCGTTCCTCATGCTCGCCGACGGGCAGCTCACGGTGTACGACCTGACGGCCCTGCACCGCCCGCCCGCGCTGCTGGTGCTGTCCGGCTGCGACACCGGCCTGGCCGCGGTGCACCCGGGCGACGAGCTGATGGGCCTGGTCGCGGCGCTGCTGAACATGGGGACGGCGACGGTGGTCGCGTCCACCGGGCCGGTCGACGACGGGGCCACCCGGGTGCTGATGCGCGCCTTCTACGGGCACCTCGCGGCCGGGCACCGGCCGGCGTCGGCGCTCGCCCTCGCCCAGTCGGAGGCGGCGCCGCAGGACCGGCCGAGCACGGACTCGTTCGTCTGTTTCGGCGCCGGTTAGGTGCAAGAAACCTCCGCGAAGCCAAGAAGTGCGTCGCGTAGCGGCGCGTGGGGGGTGTGGGGTGGGAACCCCCCACGAAACCGCGGGCGAAGCCCGGGGAGTGAAAATCTGTTTCGGCGCCGGTTAGGTGCAAGAAACCACCGCGAAGCCAAGAAGTGCGTCGCGTAGCGGCGCATGGGGGGTGTGGGGTGGGAACCCCCCACGAAACCGCGGGCGAAGCCCGGGGAGTTAAAAACTGTCGGTCCCTGGACCTACGATGTGCCCCGTGATCGATCGCCGGGTCCGCTCGCCGCGGCTGCCGCTCATCGCGGCGGCGGTGGTCCTCGCCCTGGGCGCCGCCGTGGCCTGGGGCTTGTCCGGCGCGCTCGGGCTCAGTTACACGCCCGCGAGCGTGCCGGCCGAGCCGGCCGAGGCCGCGCCGCCGCAGGACGCCGCGGCGCCGCCGCCGATCACCGCGATCCGGGTCCCGGCCGTGGCCCGGCTGCGGCTCGCCGCGACCGCCGTCGCCGACGCCGTGCAGCAGCGGGGCCGCCCCCGGCCCGCCGTCGTGCAGGAGACGCCGGGCGAGCAGACCGCCCCGGGCGGGCTCGACGTCCGGCTCGTGCCGGCGGTGACGCCCGAGTCGTTCCGGCTGACCGGCGCGCCGGGCGCGCTGGTCGTCGAGGCCGCCGACCTCGCCGGGGCCGCGACCGGGCTCTACACGGTGGCCGACCGCATCCGGTCCGGCGCCGAGGTGCTGCCGGCCGACCAGCGCGGCACGGTGGTCACGCCGCGGCTCGGGCTGCGGCTCACCGACGCCGGCGCCGTGGGGCGGGAGGCCGACGTCGCCGCGTTCGCCGCCGGCACCGACTACTCGCTGAACACCGACGTCGTCGGCAGTGCGCTGCTGCCCGAGGCGCCGTGGGTGGACAAGGCCGCCGTCGACCGGATCTCGCGCGAGTTCCAGGAGTTCGTCGACCATGCCCTCGCCCAGGGGTATAACGGCGTGGTCGTGCCGGGCTTCCTGGAGTACGTCACCTTCTCCTCGATCGGCGGCGGGCACGCCGTCTATCCGGAGGGCGACGACCACATCGCCCGCGCCGACGCGCTCGTCGCGGCGTTCGGGCCGGTGTTCCGCTACGCGCGCGACATGGGCATGCGGGTCTACCTGCTCACCGACATGCTGGCGCTGTCTCCGCCGCTGGAGCGCTATCTGGAGCGCACGACCGGTGGGCTCGACACCACGAGCGCCCGGTTCTGGCAGGTGTACCAGGCGGGGCTCGCCGAACTGTTCGACCGGATGCCGTTCGTCAGCGGCCTCATGGTGCGCGTCGGCGAGGGCGGCGACGTCTACAAGCAGCCCGGCTGGGACTACTCGTCGCGGATCGCCGTCACCAGCGCCGCCGGGGTGCGGGCCATGCTCACCGCGCTGCTGCACACGGCCGGCGCGGCCGGCAAGGACGTCATCTTCCGCACCTGGACGGTCGGCGTCGGCGCGGTCGGCGACCTGCACACCAACCCGGCCTCCTACGAGGAGGTGCTCGGCGGCATCGACGACCCGCACCTGATCGTCTCCACGAAGTACAGCGCGGGCGACTTCTACAGCCACCTGCCGCTCAACCCGACGCTCACCACCGGCTCCCAGCGGCGGATCGTGGAGTTCCAGTCGCGGCGGGAGTTCGAGGGCTTCGGGGCGCTGCCCAATGACCTCACGGTGCTGCACCAGCAGGCCCTCCAGCGGTTCCTCGCCGCCAACCCGCACGTCGAGGGCGTGTGGACCTGGACGCAGGACGGCGGGCCGCTGCGCGCCGGGCCGATGTCGCTCGTGCTGCGCAGCGGGTTCTGGCAGCTGTACGACCTGAACTCCTACGCGCTGGGCCGCCTCGCGCACGACCCGGAGACGCCGGCCGCGCGGATCACCGCCGACTGGGCCCGGCAGACGTTCTCCGAGGACCCGCGCACGGTCGCCGCGATCGGGCGGATGATGGCGATGTCCCGCGAGGCGGTGACCAAGGGGCTCTATGTCTCGCCCTACGCCGACCACTCGGTGCGCGCGCTCGGCCTGGAGCCGCCGCCGATGATGTGGATCTTCGAGTGGGACATCGTCACCGGCGACTCGGCGGCCCTCGACAGCATCTACGCGGTGAGCCGCGGCCGGGTCGACGAGGCGATCGCCGACGGGGAGCGGGCGGTGACGCTCGCCGCCCAGATGCACGACGAGGTGGCCGCGACCGACCCGGCGACCTGGCGCGACGCGACCCAGCGGGCCCGGCTCATCGACACGCTGTCGTATGAGGTGGACCTGTTGCGCACCCTGAGCGCCTACCGGGCGACGGTCCTGCACCACGCCCAGTGGCTCGACACCGGCTCCTCGTCCGCCTACACGGCGTGGAAGGACGCCGAGTCCCGCTACCGGGCGGCGCGCGACGCCCACCTGGCCCGCTACAGCGGCGACGTGGACCTGCCGGCGTACAACTTCACCGCGGCCGACCTCGGCGCCGAGCGGGCCGGCCGGGACGTCGCGATGGCCTGGGCCGCCCGCGTCCTGCTCCTGCTGATCTTGCTCGTGCTGCTGCGCGGCGCCCTGCGCCGCCCAGGCTCGCCGGGCGCCCGCGGGCTGCGCGCGCTCACCCTCGGCGCGTTCCGGCCGTGGCGGCTGGCCGACCTCGACGAGGCGCCCAGCCCCGTCGACCGGGTGCTCGTCGTCGCCGTGCCAGTGGCCGCGCTGGTCGCCAGCCGCCTGGTCTTCACCTGGTTCGCCGCCCCGGCCCACGTGCTGGTCACGCTCGGCGGCTGGGTGCTGTTCGCGGCCACGGCCCGGTTCGTCGTCGGCCGCCGCGACCCGTTCCACCTGTGGGCGGTGATCGGCGGCATCGCCCTCCTGCGCACCGCCCTGCTGCTGGCCGCGCTGGCCCTGCGCGGCCCGGGCCACTACTGGTTCGTGTTCTGGACCGCGCCCGGCTGGCGCGCGGCGTACGTGGTCGTGGCCTTCGCCGCCTTCGCCTGGCTGTTCGCGGGCACGGCCCTGGTCCTGCGCGACCACTACGGCCTGCTCCGCCGCCGCGCCGTGGGCGCCGCCCTGGCCACCTTCGGCGCCCCGCTGGCCGTGCTGTCGGCGGTTGTGGCGGCGATCGGGCTGGAGCGCGCGCTGACGATCTGGAACGACCAGCTGGCCCTGCTGCCGTGGGGGTTGTCGCGGATTCTGGGCATCACGGTGTACCTGGGGATCCCCACGTCGCTGCCGCTGTTCACCGGGCTGGCCGGCCTGCTGCTGGTGGCGGCCGGCGCGCTGCTCTCCCTGGGTCGCCGCCCACCGCGCCGCCCGGCCCACGCCTTACCCGGCCGCGGCGGCCCCCCGACCCGCTCCGGCTCCGCGCTGCCCCCACCCGCCGCCGGCACCACGTCCTCCCACCCGCGCCTGCCAGCCTCATCGTCGCCAGCGGCCGCGCCGCTGCCAGCGTTACCACGGCGCCCTACGCCCGCCGGCGGCCCGACACCTCCACCAGGCCCGACGGCTCTGGGCGGACCGGCGTCGCCCACGGGTCCGGTGGCGTCGGCCGGCTCGGCTCCCGCTTCGGGGCTGCCGGTGGCGCCGGCCAGCTCAGAGCCCGCTCCGGGGCCGGTGGCGCCCGGTGGGTCGGCGTTTCCGCCCGGTCCGGAGCCGTCGGGGCCGGGCGCTCCTGCGGTGCCGGCGGTCTCCTAGGGTCTGGCGGGAGTCCCGGTTTCGTCTGGCGGTGGCCCTCGGAAGGCCCCCGACCGGTGTTGTCATGGCGGTCTTGTCGCCGGGCATTCGCGGGGTGGCGTCAACGCCGCGGGTGAGCCGGCCGGGCTCGGCTGCACCAGGCCGGCCTTGGCGACGAATCCGAACCCGCCGCGACTCGGCCTCAGTCTCTCTGTCCTGCCGATCGTGCCGGCCAGCTGCCCGGCGGCCCGGCGGCCCGGTTTTCATGATCCATGGAGACTTCTGGCTGTCATAGCTACCAGAACGCTCCATCGATCATGGGTCCGCCCCCGCTTGAGCCCGCCGGGGCGGGGCCTTGGTCGTGGCGCTACTCGGTCAGGCGGCGGCGGAGGAAGTTCAGGGACTGGCGGAGCAGGCGGCTCACGTGCATCTGGGACAGGCCCACCCGGTCGGCGATCTCCGCCTGCGTCAGGTTGCCGTAGAAGCGGAGGGTCAGGATGCGCTGCTCGCGCTCCGGGAGGCGGTCGAGCAGCACGTGCAGCGACTCGCGGTAGTCCACCAGGACGAACTCCGGCTCGTCGGAGCCAATGGCGTCCTGGAGCGTCGCCTCGTCGTCGGCGCCGATGCTGGGGGCGTCCAGGGACATCGGGTGGTACGCGTGCACGGCGCCGATCACCTCGATCACCTGCTCCTCGTCGACGTCCAGGTGGGCGGCGAGGTCCGGGACCGTGGGGGAGCGGCCCAGGGTCTGGACCAGGTCGTCGCGGGCCTGGTTGACGGCCAGGCGGAGCTCCTGCAGGCGGCGGGGCAGGCGGATGCCCCACGTGCGGTCCCGGAAGTACCGCTTGACCTCCCCGATGATGGTGGGCGTGGCGTAGGTGCCGAACTCGATGCCGCGGGAGGCGTCGAAGCCGTCGACCGCCTTCACCAGGCCCAGGCAGGCCACCTGGACCAGGTCGTTGAGCGGCTCGCCGGTGGCGCCGTAGCGGCGGGCCAGGCGACGGGCGGCCGGCAGGCACAGCTCGATGACGTCGTCGCGGGCCCGCTTGCGGGCCGGGTCGTCGGGGCGCAGCTGCTGCAGGCGGGCCAGCAGCTCGGTGACGTCGGCCGGCCAGTGGCCCTGCACGAGGTGCAGCGCCTCGAGGTCGACGTCGTGGCGGTCGGGGGCGGTCGCGGCCCAGCCGACGTCGACCTCCTCGAAGACGCCGAGCTGCTTGGCGACCCCGGCGATCTCCAGCGCGGTCAGCGCCGTGCCGGCCGCGCCGGTCAGGCGGACCGTGGCGTCGAGTTGCTGGGCGCGGTGCTGGAGGTACAGCAGGACCTTGATCGAGGCGGCGTCGACCAGGCGCAGGCCGGAGGTCTCGACGACGATGTCGCGGTCGCCCGCGTCGAAGAGCTCGAAGACGACCTGCCGCAGGTAGGGCACGGAGGCGTAGTCCAGGGCGCCGGTGACCTGCAGGACGCTCGCGTCGCGCCGGGTCGCCACGGTGATGGTCAGGTCCACCTTGCCCCCTTCCAACCGTTCCGCCCGGACTACGGCGGTTCGACCTGGCCCGCAGCGGGAGACGCGGCCACCTCCATGACCAGGATCACCCCGATCACACCACCCGGATCTCCACCTGACGGCCGCGGCGGTTGACCGCGGTCCGGGTCGACTCGGCCGACGTCGTGCGGCCGTCGAGCACGTCGCGGATGAGCGGCCGGAGCTCGGCCATGGACAGGCCGATGTCGATGCCGAGCAGGTGCTGGCCGACCGCCTCGTCCGAGCGTAGCCCCCACAGGTCCGCGGTGCGACGGTTCCATACGAGGACCTGCAGGTCGCGGTTCAGCACGCGCGGTGAACTCGTCCGGGTGGACCTGAAGGTGGTCGGGGTGGTCGGCGTGGTCCGCCAGGTTCACGTCACGCTACCGCGAGCCGGGGCGCCGCAGCGTCGTCCACACAACCTTCCCGTCGGTGGTCCGGACGCAGCCCCAGCCGGCCGAGAGCGCCTCGATGATCAGCATGCCGTACCCGTCGGACGAGCGGCGCGGCCGCTCCTGGCTGCCGTCGCGCACGCTGAGGTGCAGGTGGTGCCGGCGCAGCGCGAGCGAGATGACCGCGGCGGTCCGGGCGTGCTGGACCGCGTTGGCCACCAGTTCCGTCGCGATGAGCGCCGCGTGGTCGGTGAGCGCGCGGATCCGCCAGCGCGCGCACGCGCGGTCGACGAACTCGCGCGCCAGGTGGGTCGCGGCGGGCTCGCCCGGCAGGTCGGCCGAGATCCGCCGGGGGCCCGGCCGCCGGTCGTGCGCGGCCTCGGCCTCGGCCCGGGTGGCGAACACCGGGAGCCGCCGGCCGGCCGCGTGCGTCTCCAGGTGGCCGGTGAGGGCCGGCGAGGGCCCGACGAGCATCACCGAGACCTCCGCCTCGGCCGCCTGCCGGGCCAGCACCGGGAACACGGCGAGCGTCCCGTCGTCGCGGACCTCGACCGCGGAGACGTCGATGAGCAGCAGGTCCGGGTGGTCGGCCAGCGCCTTGCCGGCCGCCGCGCGCAGCACCGGCGCCGAGCCGTCGGTGAGCAGACCGGCGGCCCGGATCAGGGTGACCGGGTGGTCGGGCTCGGCGAGGCAGGTCAGCGTGGTCATGACCGGGATGCGTCGCGGCTTCGCGACGGGAAGGCCACCAGCTCGGCGGGTGCGCCCACGAGGACGAGCCCATTGGGACCGGCCATGGCGCGACGCTACGCGGGAACCGGCGGGTCGGTGCGATCCACGGTCGGGCCGGTACCCGTTGCCGGACCCGGCAAACGTCAGTCCCGGCCCCACCAGTGCCAGCCGACCGGGCCCGTCGGGCCGGGGTCGAAGCCGGGCTCGGCGCTCGTGTCCGCCGGCGGGCGGGGACGGTCCAGCGGAATGTCCACAGTGGACCGGGACGCGGCCGCGGCGAAGGCCGGGTCGATGCTCGCCATCACGTCCGGGCCGTGGACGGCGACGGCGAGCGCGGCGGTCGGCGGGCCGAACGTGTGCCAGTCGGCGCGCAGGAAGCCGCCCTCGGCCCGCAGCCGGTCGAGCAGCGCCCGGGTGCGGCGAGGCAGCCGCGGCGCCAGCAGGAACGCGCTGCCGCCGGCGGTCACGGCCAGCGCGGCCTCGACGTGCAGGGTCACCGGGTGGTGGTACGACAGCCGCACGATCACGAACGTGAGCGCCAGCGCGACGAGCCCGGCGATCGGGATCGCCCCCTCGCGCAGCCGCCGCCGCGCCCGGGCGTCGATCAACAGCCCCCGCTCGGCGAGGGAGTGGCCGGCGGCGGTGACGATCCGCCGTAAGGCGGGGTCCTGGTCCGGCGCGACCTCCCGACCGACGGCGTCGAGGACCGCGTGGTCGAGCTGGGTCGCCTCGTCGTGCGCGGGCCCGATGCGCCGCAGCGTGAGCCCGTCGGCGGCGACGGCGTGCGCGACCCGCAGCGCGGCGAGCGACGCGGCGATCGCCCGGGCGCTCCCGCCGGCGAGCAGGGCCAGCTCGAGCGGCGTCGGGTCGCCGACCTCGGGCCCGCGGGTGACGGGCCGCCGCCACAGCAGCACGCCGATCGCGGCGAGGCAGGCGAAGAGGCCGTACCACCAGACGAACGCCTCACCCGACAGCGCGAGCTCCATGTCCGTCATTGTCCAGGCACGGGCAAGGGCTGAGAGAGCGCTCTCCAGCACGATGGCCTTGACATTGACCGGATGGACAAGGAAGGCTTGAGAGAGCGCTCTCTAGCAGCGCTTCCCCCTGAGGGCGGGGGAGGCGGGCCGCGCCGCTTCGTTGGCGGACGGCGCGGCCCGTCCGCTGTTGCTAGATGCGGGCGCCCGGGTGGTGCAGGGCGTAGGCGAAGCGCTCGTCGGCCTTCGGGATCTCGACCAGGTTGCCGTCCTTCGACACGAAGGCGCCGCTGATCGCCTGGGTCGAGGAGCGGGTGGCCACGATGATGCCGGCCAGGAAGGCGATGAAGGCCAGCAGCATGCCGAGCGCCGCCGCGTCGCTCTGGGCGGCCGCGAACACCACCAGCAGGATCAACGACAGCACGATCAGGCCGAGGCCGATGAGCAGGTTGCGGGTGCGCTGGCCGGTGCACTTCGCGCACCACGGCCAGGCCGGCGCCTTGACCGTCTTGCGCAGGGCCATCACCACGATGAGGTACGGCAGCACGCCGGCGATGATCAGCACCGCGGCCCAGGCCGGCGGTTTCGAGATCAGATTGACCTTCTTCGTCGCTGTTGCCTGCTCGCCGTGCCGGGCGCAGACGGGCGGGAGGTGCCCGGCGGCGACCTGACCGGCCGGGATGGTGACCATAGGCATTGAAGCTCCTCAGCGAATGGGGCGGATCGCGAAGATTCTGGTGCCTGCCCGGTTGGCGGGGGTCAGCCGTCCGGTTGAAGATCAGCTCCGAACGGGCAGCTCCGCCGCGTCCGCCGCCTCCCGGCCGGACTCCCAGCCCTCCAGGCTGTCGACCCGGCTGCCCCGGCCGCGGACCGTGCGCGGGAACACCCGCCGCATGGTCTCCTGCACCTGCTCGTCGCGGGAGCGCAGCACGGGCAGCAGGTCCGGGGCGGTGGCCGCCGCGACAGCCGCCGAAAGGGCCGCCTCGGCGACCTGGGTCAGCCGCTCGCCGATGCGCACCGCGAACGCCACCAGGAACGACTGGCGGAACGCCTTGAGCCGGGACCGGCCCGCCTTGCCGCCGGGCGGCTCCGACCGTGCCATCGCCCGGTGGGCCTGCACGAGCAGCGACGTGTACAGCAGGTCGACCGCGTCGAGGTCGGCGTCGAACCCGAACACCGTGCAGAACCCGAGCTCCGGCGACCACACCGCGTGGCAGCGGTTCGCGTCGGCGACCGCGCTCAGCAGCGACGCCTTCTCGTTCTCGTACGGGTGGTCGACGCCGATGCGGCGGGCGAACGGCACCACGGTCGCGTCCGCCGCGCCGCCGTACGCGAGGGCCTCGTCGATGCTGTGCCGCGCGATCAGCTCCTGCGCCTTCGCGGTGTAGGTCTCGGCCTCCGCCGGGTAGGTCGTCGACTCGGCCTTCGCCAGCAGCGCGCGGACCCGGTCGAGCAGGCGCTCGTCGACCCTGGACGCGGCCCGGGCGGGCGCGTTGCCCGGCGGCGGCACGAGCACCTCGACCGGCGGCAGCGCCGCGAGCACGCCGAGCAGGGTGAGCAGGTCGTCGAGCACCGGCACCCGGTCGGACCGGCGGCGGGCGGCGACCGCGCCGACGTAGGCCGCGTCGTCCGCCCACCACACCCCGGCACCGAGCGAGTCCGCCTGCTCCAGCCAGCGTTCGTCCACGGTGCTGCGGCGGTACCGCCGCAGGTGCGCGGCCACCGCGTCGGCCACCAGCGGCGCCAGCGACGGCCGCCCCCGCCGGGTGGCCGCCCGCTGGAGCTCGGCCGGCTGCCAGCCCCGCTCGAACAGCCGCGCGGAGGCCTCGGCCAGCGCCGCGAACAGCGCCGGGTCGACGTCGGCGGCGGGCGCCACGGACAGCCGGTCGAGCCCGTCCTCGTAGTCCACGCGACCCCGGATGACGTCCTCGACCTGCGTGCTCGCGCTGCTCATCGGCCCAGTATTTCTCAGCCGCCGTCACCCGCCCGGGGTGCGGCGGCCGGACGCCTCCCGGCCTACGGAACGTGCGCTCGCCGTCTCATTCATCCGGGGTGGAGAAACGGCGCAGCCGCGCGCGTCGTCCCGGCGTTGCATAGGTTTCCCCCATCACTCCATGAAACGGCGGATTCTGTGGCATATACGGTCGCTCAGCACCAATCGGCCATTACGGACCGGAGAGCCTCCGGACGGCGGCGGTCGTTCGCGTGGGTGCCGGCCGTCGTCGTCGCGCTCGCGGTCACGGCGGGGCTGCGGTACTACGGGGTCTCCGCCGTCGACACCGCGAGCTTCGCGGCATACGCCGGCCTCGGCATCGTCGTGCCGGGCACGCTGCTCTGGCGGGCCGCGCGCGGCCGCTCCGACTGGCTGGTCGAGGACGCCGCCGCCGGGCTGGCCGTCGGCTACGGCTGCGAGGTGCTGGTGTACATCGCCGCCCGCGCCGCCGGGCTGCCGCTGCTCACCCCCGCCTGGGCGGCCGGGACGATCGGGGTGTTCCTGGCGGTACCGCGGCTGCGGCGGTACTGGCGGCCCGGCGACCGCGACGAGGACCGCACACCCGTGTGGTGGTCGGCGGTCGTCTCCGGCACCGCCGGGGTCCTGTTCTACTGGAGCTGCGTGCGCTTCTTCCGCACGCACGCGCTCGTCGAGCCGGGCATGCTCAGCCCCGACGCCGACTCGCCGTTCCACCTGGCGCTGATCGGCGACGCGAAGCACCACATGCCGTTGATGTCGCCGTGGCTGGCCGACCAGCCGGTGCTGTACCACTGGTTCGTCTACGCCGAACTGGCCGCCACGTCGTGGGCGACCGGCATCGAGCCGCACGTGCTGCTGGTGCGCCTCGGCCCGCTGCCGATGCTGTTCGGGCTGGTCGCGCTCGTGGGCGTCCTCGGCCGGCGACTCACCGGCCGCTGGTGGGCGGCGGCCGCGGCCGTCGTCATCACGTTCTTCGTGCTCGCGCCGCTGCCGTACCACTGGCCCCTCGCGGGTTGGTTCTCCGCGTTCGGCACCAACGCCTACGAGGACGGCTCCTCCCTGCGGGCCCAGCTGTGGACCAGCCCAACCCAGACGTTCGGCGCGGTGCTCTTCGCCGGCCTGGTGCTCGCCCTGCTGGAGGCGCTGCGCCGCCCGGGCGCCGCCCGATGGGCCCTCGTGGTCCTGCTCGTCGTCGCCGTGACCGGCGGCAAGGCCACCTTCATGCCGATGCTGCTGGCCGGCCTGCTGCTGGTGATCGCGGTCCAGTTGGCGGCCCGGCGCCGGGTCCACCCGGGCGTCCTCGCGGCGACCGGCGTCACCCTGCTCGCGATGCTGTTCGCGCAGTTCGTGCTGTTCGGCGGCGCCTCCCAGGGCATGACCGTCGACCCGCTGCACTTCGCGCAGATCTCCGGCGCCCCGTACACCACCGGCTTCGCCGGCCCGGACGGCGGTCGTCAAGTCTGGCGGCTGCTCGTCGTGCTGGCCATCACCCTGGTCTGCTGGGCCTGCATCTGGCCCGGGCTCGCCGGTCTGCGCCGGCTCCGCGGGCGGGCGGCCGACCCGACGCCGGCCGTGCTGGTGCTCGGCATCGGCCTGTCCGGCGTCGCCGGGCTGCTGCTGTTCGGCCACGAGGGCGGCGCCGAGGGCTGGTTCATGGTCTCCGGCCGCCCGTACCTGTCCCTCGCGGCCGCCGCGGGCCTGGCCCTGCTCACCCCGGAGGGGCTGCCGGCGCGCCCCACGGTCCTGCGGGTCCTCGCCGCGACGGCGGGCGGCGGCCTGATCCTCGGCGTTGTGCACGTCCTCGGCCCGCAGTGGGTGCCGCGGGAGCGCACCACCGGCAGCGTGGCCCTGACCGCCTGGGCGCTGATCTGGCCGTACCTCCTGAGCCTCCTGTTGCTTGGGATCGTCGCGTGGCTCGTCCGGCGGACCCGCCGGCCCGAGTGGCGCACGCTGGTCGTCGCCCTGCTCGCCGGCGCCTGCCTCGTGACGTCGGTGAAGCACCTGTACCTCATGACCCGCGAGTCGCAGGAGGGCGGCTGGCGCGGCGTCGTGCAGACCGTCCCGTTCGTCACCCCGGGCACCCGGGCGGCCGGCCACTGGCTGCGCGAGCACTCCGCGCCCGACGACCTGGTGGCCACGAACGCGCACTGCGTCGGCGGCGCCTACGCCGTGCCCGGCCGCTGCGACAACCGGCATTTCTGGTTCGCCGCCCACGCCGAGCGCCGCTTCCTCGTCGAGGGCTGGGGCTTCACCGCCAAGGCCCACGTGGACGCGGCCGCCTCCGGGGTGAACGCGATCTACGTGCCCTACTGGGACCCGTCGAAGCTGGCCGACAACGACGCCGCCTTCGAGCTGCCGTCGGAGCAGACCATCGGGGTGCTGCGGACGCGGTACCACGTGCGGTGGCTCATGGTCGACGAGACCACCCCCGGCCTGTCGCCGCGCCTGCCCGACTACGCCGAACCGCGCTACCGCAGCGGGTCGGTGGCCGTCTACCGGCTCTGACGGGCTGGTCACGATGCTCGGTAAGTGGTAGCTTACGGTAAGCCATGACGAACGTAGCCGCGATGCTGACCGCGCTCGGGGACCCGACGCGGCAGGCCATCCTCGACCGGCTCGCCGACGGACCGCTTGCCGTCGGCGAGCTCGCCGAGGTGCTGCCGGTGAGCCGCCCCGCCGTGTCCCAGCACCTCAAGGTCCTCAAGGAGGCCGGCCTGGTGACCGACCGGCAGCACGGCACCCGCCGGCTCTACCAGGCCGACCCCGGGGCCCTCGCCGCACTGCGGGCGCACCTCGACGGGTTCTGGGCCCGTTCGATGGCCGCGTTCGAGCAACGAGTCCATGACGAGAAGGGCGACCAGCCATGATCCAGACCGTCGAGTCCATCCTGCGCGAGACCGTCGTCGACACCGACCCCGCGCGCGCCTTCGAGATCTTCACCGCCGACATGACGTCGTGGTGGCCGAGCGCACACCACATCGGTTCGGCGCCGATCGAGCGCATCGTCATCGAGCCGCACCGCGGCGGCCGCTGGTACACCCGGCACGAGGACGGCACCGAGACGTCGACCGGCTTCGTCGCCGCGTGGGAGCCGCCCGGCCGGGTCGTGCTCACCTGGCAGATCGGGGCCGACTGGAAGTACCACGAAAACCTCGTGACCTCCGTGGAGGTGACGTTCACCGAGGCGGGCCCCGGCCGGACCCGCGTCCGGCTGGAGCACCGCGACCTCGACGCGTTCGGCGCCGACGCGGCCGCCATGCGCGGCACGTTCGACGAGCCCGGCGCCTGGACCGCCACCCTCGAGGCGTACGCGGTGGCCGCCCGGATCCCTACGCCCTGACCGCGGTCAGCAGGAGGTACTCCCAGTCCTTCCCGTCCGGCCCGTCGCCCAGCGCGGCCAGCGCCCGGTCGAGCTCGGCGGCGTCCTGCGGGCGGTCGGCCAGGTTGCGGTAGGCGGCGATCGTCGGGCCGTAGACCCGCTTGAAGAAGTCGCGGAACGCGGCCCCGTCCGCGAAGTTGCCGATGTGTACCGTGCGCCGCTCCGCCACCACGTCGGTGACCCGGTCGCCGAGCAGCGCCCGGACGTGCGCCTCGTCGCCCCACAGCGGCGGCGGCTGCACGCCGGGCGGCGGGGGCGGCGCGTAGGGCTTCATCGTCCTGAACATCTGCCCGATGAACCCGCCCGGCGTCCAGCTGACCAGGCCGATCGTCCCGCCCGGGCGGCACACCCGGACCAGCTCGTCGGCGGCGGCCTGGTGGTGCGGCGCGAACATCACGCCGACGACCGACATGACCACGTCGAACGACGCGTCCTCGAACGGCAGCGCCTCGGCGTCGGCCTCCCGCCACTCCAGCGCGACCGGCGCCGTCGCCTTGCCGGTCGCCAGCAGCTCGGGGGTGAGGTCGCTGGCCACGACCTGCGCCCCGGCCAGGGCCGCCGGGACCGCCGCGTTGCCGCTGCCGGCCGCGATGTCCAGGACCCGCTGCCCGGGCCCGATGTTGCACGCCTTGACCATCACCTCACCCAGCTCGGGGATGAGGTCGGTGGCCACGGCCGGATAGTCACCCAGGGCCCACATGGCCCGGTGCTTCTGCTTCAACTCGTCCATGCTTCCGACGCTAGAAACGCGACTCGGCGACGCCTAGTACAACATCTGTACCGCGCTCTACCGTCGAGGAATGGGAGCCTCGTACTACCAGTTCTGCCCCGTCGCCAAGGCCATGGAGCTGCTCGACGAGCGGTGGACCCTGCTGGTCGTGCGCGAGTTGATCGCCGGCAGCCGGCACTTCAACGACCTGCGCCGCGGGCTGCCGCGGATGTCGCCCACGCTGCTGTCCAAGCGCCTCCAGCAGCTGGCCGGCGCCGGTCTGGTCGACCGGCGGCCGGAGGGCGGCGAGGTGCATTACGAGCTCACCCCCGCCGGCCGGGAGCTGGAGCCGATCGTCCGCGCGATCGGCGCGTGGGGCGTGCGCTGGATCGGCGAGCTCGGCGACCGCGACCTCGACCCGAAGCTGCTGCTGTGGGACATGCGTCGGAATGTCGACCATTCGGCCCTGCCGGCCGGCCGGACCGTCGTCGGTTTCCGATTTCCGACAGTACCGCCGGCCGTGCGGCACTGGTGGCTGGTGCTCACGCCGGCCGAGGCCGACGTGTGCGACGCCGACCCGGGCCACGAGGTGGGCGTCCACGTGACCGCCGACCTGCGCGCGATGGTCGACGTGTGGCTCGGCAACCGCACCTGGGCCGCCGTCCTGCGCACCGGCGACGTGGTCCTCGACGGCCCGGCCGGGCTGCGGCGGGCACTGCCCGGCTGGTTCAAGGAGATGGGCTGGGTGTCGGTGCCCCGCGGCACGCCGGCCCTGGTGCCCGCACCCTGAGACATCCCGGGGTCGGTCACGTTCGGGTGCATCCTTTCCGGCGGCTCCGCCGTGTCTACAGGTATGACCGCCGACGCGGCACGATCGTTCGACGCCTTCTACCGGGGGACGTCGCGGCGGGTCCTGGGCTACGCGTACGCCCTGACCGGCGACCTGGCGGACGCTCAGGACCTGACCCAGGAGGCGTACGTCCGCGCCTGGCAACACTGGTCGCGGATCAGCTCGTACGAGTCCGCCGAGGTCTGGCTCCGCACGGTCCTGTTCCACCTGGCCACCGACCGCTGGCGCCGCGTGACGGTCCGCCGGCTGTTCGCGGCCCGCCAGCGCCCGCCGGCCGACGTCCCGCCCCCGTCGGAGGACACCCTGCTGGTGGTGTCCCTCCTGCGGTCGTTGCCGGTCGACCAGCGCCGGGCCCTGGCCCTGCACTACCTCCTGGACCGCCCGGTGGAGGAGATCGCGGTGGAGGTGGGCGCCCCGGTCGGCACGGTGAAGTCCTGGCTGTCCCGCGGCCGCTCGGCGCTCTCGGCGAGTCTCTCGGTGAGTCTCTCGGTGAAAGGTGCGTCCGATGCCTGACGAGATCGCGCAGGCGCTGGCGGTCCTGTCGGCGGAGGCGGACCGCGCGGAACTGCCGGACCCGGCGGCGCTGCGCCGCACCGGCACCCGCCGCACCCGCCTGCGCGTGGTGACGGCGTGCGCCGCGGTGCTGCTCGCCGCGGCCGGTACCTACGCCGCGCTGCCCCGCAGGTCGGAGCCGCCGCCCCCGGTCCCGGGCGCCACCCCGTCGCCGTCGCCGTCCCCGCATCCGTGCAACACCGACCCGAAGGCGTGCGTGCCCCCCTCGGTGTACTTCCAGGACGAGCGCCTGCCGGCCCCCTGCGAGACCATGACGAACCCGAGCGACGCGCAGATCACCGCCCGCGAGACGCGGGAGGCCGTCCACCATTGGAACGGCACCCTCGGCCGGTCACGGATGGCCGAGACGAGAACGTGGTACCTGGACGACGGCGCGCAGCGGTACATGACCGAGCTCCGCCAGGCCCTGGTCGCGTGCCCGTCGGTCGAACGCCCGGCGAGCAAGACCGACCCGATCTGGCAGACGGTGACCTACGGCCAGCTCGAAACGGAGGGCTACGGCGGCGACGACCACATCCTGCTGTCCCGCACCTACGCCGGCGCCGCGTACTTCATGCTGGCGTTGCGGTTGGGCAACCGCCTCCTGGTGGTGATCGACTACGGCATGGAGGGCACGGGCACCCCTCGTGCCGCCTTCGACTCGTTCGCCCTGGAGTGCTTGAGCCGCTTCCTCCTCTGGCATCCGAGCTGACCTGGGGCCCGGTCGTTGGTCCTGGGTGGGTGGGGTCTTGGGTCCTGGCGGGGTGGGGAGGTTCG
>NZ_JBEXCY010000145.1:0-29521 GCF_040605515.1 Dactylosporangium sp. NPDC005572
GCCGCGGCACGGCCGCCCGGCCCGGTCCGGCGGCTGGGCGCCGACATCCGCGAGGGCCTGGCCTTCATCTGGCGCCACCGGCAGATCCGCGCCTACACGCTGCTCGGCGTCGGCAACAGCCTCACCGCAGGCGCCGTGCTCGGGCTCGTCGTCGTCGCGGCCGTCGAGCGGCTCGGCCTGGACGCCCACGACTGGCGCGTCGGGCTGTGCTACGTCGCCGCCTGCGCGGGCACCCTCGTCGCCAACGCCGCCCTGCCGAGGTTGCGGACGCGGCTGCCGGCGGGCTGGATCACCCTCGCCGGGCTCGCCGCGAACTGGGCGGCCCTGCTGGCGTGGGCGAACAGCACGCGCCTCGGACCGGCGCTCGCCGCCCTGCTGCTGTGGCAGGCCACCAACAGCCTGGTCAGCGTCAACGGCATCGTCGCCCGGCAGCAGGCCGCGCCGGAACACCTGCAGGGCCGCGTCAACACCACGGCCCGGATGATCGCCTGGGGCGGCCAGCCGCTCGGCGCCGCCCTCGGCGGCGCGATCGCCGGCACCGCGGGCGTGCGGGCTGCCCTGCTCGTGACCGGCTGTGCGGTGCTCGCCGCCGCGATCGCCGGCTGGGCCACGCCGCTGCGCCGCCGCGAGCTCGCGCCGTAGCCGACCCATGCAGACTCCGCCACGCATCGACGAAACCCTTGCGCGGTCCGGCCAGGCCCGACTACGGTCAGGCTTATCGAAAACGACTTCCGTTTTCGATAACGATTGGAGGAGATTCCGTGAAGGTCACGTTCGAGCCGGTCAAGGAGCAGGCGCCGCTGCGCGCGCTGCAGGGCCCGGGCACCAACGCCCTGGTCCACACGCCGTTCACGTTCGAGCCGGTCAAGGCGCCGGCGCCGCTGCGGGCCCTGCAGGGCCCGGGCACCAACGCCCTGGTCCACAGCCCGTTCGCGTACACCGGCTGACCGGTTGACCGGCCGCGCCTTCATCCCGGAGCCCACGATGACCCGCACTGCCGCCCGCATCGCTTCCGGCGCCCACCTGTACCCGGGCCCCGACGGCGTCTGGCGCTACCACCTGCCCGGCGACGAGTTCGTCCGGATCACCGCACCCGCCGAGCTCCTGGCGGCCGCCCAGCGGCTGCTGCACGGAGCGGCCGGCCCGGCGCCCATCGACGCGCTCGAGCAGTTGCTGGCCGCGTTCGACGAGCGCGGCCTGCTGGCCCCGCCCCCGGCCGGCAGGCCGCAGGCCCTGGCCACGGTCTGGGTCGACGGCGACAACCCGGTCGCCGAACAGGTGGCGCGCCTGCTGCAGGCCGACGTGCGGGTGCTGACCGGCCCGGCCGATGAAGGCGCGGTCATCGCCGCCGACCTCGTCGTCTCCTGCGCCGGGTGGCTGCCCGACGCCCGCTGGCGGCAGCTCGACACCTGGTGCCGCGAGCACGGCACCCCGTGGCACATGAGCTACGGCGAAGGCCGCCGCTGGTACGCCGGACCGCTCGCGGTTCCCGGCAGCACCGCCGGCTACAGCGACGTCCGCGCCCGCCGGCTCGCCGCGTGCGGTGTGCCCGACGAACTGCGCGCCCACTGGGCCTACCTGGACTCGACCACCGTCGCCCCGCCGGTGCCCTGGCCGTCGCCCGGCGCCGCCGCGCTGCTCGCCGGGCTCATCGTCAACGACATCCTGGCCTGGCGCGACACCGGCGCCGCCGCCGCGGCCGGCGTGCAGATCGGCTTCGACCCGGCCACCGGCGAGCTCACCCGCCATCCGGTGCTGCCGCTGCCCGCGCTCGCCGAGCCCGACCCGCAGGACCGGCCATGACCCTCGTACAGGCCAACCTGCGCCTCGCCGCGCCCGACGGGACCGCCCTGGCCACCGACGTCTACCTCCCCGAACAGACCCCCGCCCCCGTCGTGGTGACCCGCACCGCGTACGGCCGCGCCGCCCACCTCCACGAGGGCCTCGGCTGGGCCCGGCACGGCTACGCGTTCGTGGCCCAGGACGTCCGCGGCCGCTACGACTCCGACGGTGTCTGGCGGCCCTACCGCGGCGAACGCGGCGACGGCGCGGCCCTGGCCGACTGGATCGCCGGCCAGCCGTGGTGCGACAGCCGCCTCGTCACCCTCGGCGGCTCCTACAGCGCCTACACCGCCTGGACCGGCGCGGTCGAGCGGCCCGGGCTGGTCGCCGGCGTGATCAGCCTCGGCCCGGCGATGGGCCTGGCCCGGGTCAAGTACGACCGGTCCGGCATCCTGCGCCTGGCCGAGCACGCCGCCTGGTGGCTGGAACGGGCCGAGTCGCGGACCAACCGCACCGGCATCGCCGCGGCCATGTTCGCCGCCGAGCCCGACCTGCTGCACCACCTGCCGCTCGCCACGCTGCCGCAACGGCTGTGGGCGCACCTCGAGCACTGGGGCGACACCCTCGACGCCGGCCCCGGCCACGAGGCACCCGAGGCCGTCACCGACACCGAACTGGCCGGCCTCGCCGCGGCCACCCTGCACATCGGCGGCTGGTACGACCTGACGCTGGCCGAGACGCTGCACCAGTGGCGGCACACCGGCGGCGCCCGCACCCTGCTCATCGGAGCGTGGGAGCACGACCTGTGCTGGTCGGCGTCCACGACCGTCGGCGCCCGCGAGCACGGCCCGGCCTCCCGGGTCGACCCCGGCCCGCTGCTGCTCGACTGGCTCGACCAGACCCTGCACAAGACCCGCACCGGCGCCGCGGCGCGGGTCTTCGACCTCGGCGCCCGCCGGTGGTGGACCGGGGCGCAGTGGCCGCCCACCACCACCGGCCGCACCTGGTACGCCGGGCAGGGCGGCACCCTCACCCGGAACGTGCCCGGCGACGGCACCGACCGGTACCGCTACGACCCCGCCGACCCGTACCCGTCGGCCGATCCCGGCGCCGACCGCTCGGCCCTGCAGCAACGCACCGACGCCGTGCGCTACACCACGGAGCCGCTCGCCGCCGCGATCACCATCGCCGGCGCACCAGTTGTCACGCTGCACGCGAGCACCGGCGCCGACGCCACCGACTTCATCGCGCGGCTGCTGGAGCACCGGCCCGACGGCACCGTCCTGGCCCTGGCCCAGGGCGCCGTCGACACCGGCCGGTCACCCGCCCGCGGCGGCGCTCACCGCATCGAGCTCGACCACCTCGCCGTCACCGTCCCGGCCGGCGCCCGGCTGCGGCTGGAGATCACCAGTAGCGACTTCCCCCACCTGGCCCGGCACCTCAACACCGGCGGCGACCGGCACCGCGGCACCGCCGTGCGCGTCGCCGAACAGACCGTCCACAGCGGACACAGCCATCCGACCGCGGTCACCGTACCCGTGCTGGAGGACCCGTGGACGACGCCCTGACCCGCCTCGCCGAGCACCTGTACGCCGGCCCGGCCCCGGCCGAGAGGAGGCTGGCCGACCCGCGGTTGGGGCTGCTCACCGCGGTCACCCGCCAGCCGGCCCAGCCGGGCACGCCACCCGGCTGGGCCGGCTACGGCGCGCATGTCGCCGACACCGCCGCCTACGCGCCGTGGACCACCGACCGGTACGGCTTCGGCGCCGCCCTCGATGACCCGGGCCGGGCCCGCCGGGCCGCCGTCGGCGAGGCCGTCGAACGCTACTGCGGCAACATCGTCCCGGCCGGCCTGCCCGTCGCGTCGTTCGCCGAGCTCGCCGCCGCCGGCCACCGCGCCGTCGACCCCGCCGAACTCGCCCTGTACGCACCGGCGCAGTACGCCGAGCCGGGGTTCCCCTTCGTGCCGTTCACCCGCGACCTGACGGTCCCGTGGGTGCTCGGCACCTGCCTGCACACCGGCGCCGACACGTACGTCCCGGCCCGGCTCGCCTACCTCAACCTGCCCGGCCCCGGCCCGGCCACCAACGCCCTGTGCTACGCCGGCATCGCCACCGGCCCCGACCGCGAGCGGGCCGAACGCTTCGCCCTCGAGGAGCTGTTCGAACGCGACGCCACCGCCCTGTGGTGGACCGCCGACGCACCGGCCCCGCACATCACCGACGACCTGCCCACCCCGGACGGCTGCACGCTCCGGCTGCGCCACGTGCCGTCCAGCTTCGACGTCCCGGTCGTCGCCGCGTTCCTCGAAGACGGCGACGCCGGCGTGGTCGCCTTCGGCAGCGCCTGCCGCGCCGACCCGCGCGACGCCGCCGTGAAGGCGCTCGTCGAGGCCGTCGGCATGTACACCCTCACGCTGAAGCTCACCGACCCCACCTCCGACGTGTGGGGTGCCGTCGCCGACGGCACCATCCCCCGCCACGTCTACCGCCCCTACCGGGCCGACCGCCGCTACCGCGACGCGTTCCGCCCCGACCTGCGCGACCTCCTCGACCTGCCGGCTGTCGCCCAGCTGTACCTCGACCCGCGCATGCAGGGCGAGCCGCTGGACCGGCTGCGCACCCCGGACCCGGGCACCACCCTCGCCCACCTGCCCGCCGTCGACGACGCCACCGCCCGGCAGGTGTACCTCGACCGGCTCGCCGCAGCCGGCCTGTCCGCGGTGAGCGTCGACCTCACCACCCCGGACGTCACCGCCGCCGGGCTGCGCGTGGTCCGCGTCGTGGTCCCCGGCCTGTACGGCAACGCCCCGCCCGCGTTCCCCCTGCACGGCGGCCACCGCCTGCACACCGAACCCGTCGCCCGCGGGTGGCGCACCGGGCCGCTGACCCCGGCCGACCTGACCCGGCCGCCGATCCCGCTCGCCTGAGGACCCTGATGCATCCCGACCTGCTGTACAACTCCCGCACCGGCATCGTCCGCCGGCTGGCCGTCCACCCCGTGCCGGCCCACTTCCCGGCCAGCTTCCGCCTCGTCGACACCTACCTCGCCGACACCACCACGTTCGGCCCGTGGCCCGTGGACACCGCGGGCGCCGGCTACACGTTCACCGACCCCGCCCACGCGGTCGCGGCGGCGCTGGGCGAGGCCGCCGAGCGCTACTGCGGCAACCTCGTCCCGCCCGGGCTGCCCACCACCAGCTTCACCGCCCTCGCCGCCGCCGGCACCGCGGCCGTCGACCCGGCGCAGCTGGCACTGTTCGCCTCGCACCAGTACGCCACGCCCGGCTTCCCGTTCGTGCCGCTCACCCGCGACCTGCCGATGCCCTGGGCCACCGGCACCGACCTGGCCACCGGCCGCCCGGTCGCGGTCCCGGCCGCCCTGGTCTGGGTCAACCACCCCGGCGGGCCGCGCACCAACCCGATCGTCCAGGCCGGGCTGGCCGCCGGCCCCTCCCGCGCCGCCGCCGACGACAGCGCCCTGCGCGAGGTCGTCGAACGCGACGCCATGACCGTCACCTGGGCCGGCGGGCGCCCGCTGTACCGCATCCGCCCCACCGCCACCCTGCGCCGCCTCGGGGCCGGGCCGGCCGGCGCCCTGCACACCGACTGGTACGCGTTCCCAGCCGAGGTCGGGCTGCCGGTCACCGGCGCGCTGGTGGCGGACTCGACCACCGGATACCTGACCCTGGGCATGGGCTGCCACTCCGACCCGGTCACCGCCATGACCAAGGCGCTCGGCGAGGCCCTGCAGCTCCACCTGCTGCTCGCCGACTACGACGACCCCGACGGGCCGTTCGCCCGCGCCGCGACCAGCCCGGACAGCCCGCTCAAACCCTGGCGGCCCGGCCGCGACTACGCCGCCGCGTACCGGCGCGACCTCGCCGACGCCGTCGACTACGGCTGCCACCTCCAACTGCACCTCGACCCGGCCGTGCAGCAGCGGTTCCACGCCCAGCTCCACGCCCGCACCGCCGGCGAGACCACACCGGACGACCTCGCGGCGGACGCCCCCGCCGACCTCCCGGCCACCGTGCGCCGCCTGGCCGACCTCGGCCGTCAGGTCGTCAGCGTCGACGTGACCACCCCCGACGTCCGCGCCGCCGGCCTGCACGTCACCCGCGTCGTCGTCCCCGGCTACTACACCAACTCCGCGGCCGGCCTGCCCCTGCTCGGCGGCACCCGCCTCCCGCCACTCCCCCGCGACGCCGACCGGCCGCTGCCGCTGCCGCACTGACCGCCACCGGCGTCAGCGAGCCGGGCGATCGGGCGGGCGCGGGTGGTGTCACGGGGTCGCCTTCAGCGACCTCGTCAGGCGGTTGTCGGGGCCGGTCAGGACGTAGCAGTGGGCGGTGCGGTCGCCCAGGACCCACCGTTCCGGATTGCCGCCGGTCGGGACGACGCGCAGGTCGGTGCGGTGCTCGAACTTCGACTGCGACTCGCCCAGGAACGTCGCTGCCTTGGCGTTGCAGGCCTGCGTCACCTCGCGGTTCAGCTTGGTCATGCCCGGGTGCGGGACGTCCTGGCCCACGTACAGGCCGACGTACTCGCCGTTGTGGGGCTGGGCGCAGTCGATCGGGAGTAGATGGTCGATGATCTTGTACCAGCCTTGCCCGTCCGCGCTGCCGCGGACCTCCACGCAGGTCAGGGCCAGCGGGCGGGCGCCGCGCAGGCCGTCCTTCAGGCTGCCGGTGCGCATCCGGGACGAGTGGTTGTCGGCTGAGAACTCGAACAGGGCGCAGCGGTACTCGCGGGCGCCCGCGTTCCACTCCTCCGTCGACGGGACGATGACCGCGAGGCCCAGGCGACCGTCGTGCCAGTCGGCGCCGACGTACTCGCGGGCGGCCGTGTCACAGTCGGTGAAGACCTCCCGGGTCTTGTTCTCCGGCGGCGTCGTGAGACGGCCGACCCGGATGATCTCGGCCTGGTGCTCAGCAGCGCAGTCGACCGGGTTGAGGGTTGCGGCGCGGTAGTCGAACATGCCCAGTGACGGGCCCGAGTGACACATGCCGACACCCGGCAGGCCGACCGCGCTCGCGGACGGCGATGCCGCCGCCGCGCTCGCGGTCGCCGCGTCCACGGGCTCCGCCGCGTCGCATCCGGCCAGGCTCAGCAGTACCGCTGCCGCAATCATCCTCCAACGCACCCGAACATGATCGCCGGTCGCGGGCGGCGGCGAAATCGGGGGTTGGGTCGTTCGCCGACCGGCACACTGCGCCGCCACGGTGCGTCCGGGGCTCCTATTTGCCTTTTGTGCCGGACCGCCGGCGGCTATTGTCGGGCGGCGAGTGACCCCTGAGGAGCTGAGACATGCCCGGTCGTCCGAGCGCGCGTTGACGTCTTAGGCCGTGATCGGCCTGTCATCGCGTGCTGCCCCTGCATCGTGCGGCACAGCGAGCGTTCCCACCTTCGGCTGGTGGGCCCTGTCCGCGGCGATTCCAAGGGGTCTTTCGTGCCGTCCGCTGCTGATTCCGCTCGATCCTTTCCGCCGAGCCTGTGGCGTAACTCCGACTTCCGTAACCTCTGGGCCGGCCAGACGGCCTCACAGCTGGGCGAGCATGCGAGCCTGGTGATTCTGCCCCTGCTCGCCGTCCTGACGCTCGACGTCGGTGCGGGCGAACTGGGTGTCCTGCGTGCGGTCGGGCAGGCCCCGCTGCTGCTGCTCGCGCTGTTCGTCGGCGGGTGGGTGGACCGGTGGCGTACCCGAACCGTCATGGTCCTGGCGGACCTCGGCCGGGCGGTTGCGTTGGGCGCAGCCGCGGTGGCCGCCCTCGTGGGTGGGCTCGGCCTGCCGGTACTGCTGGCCATCGCGTTCGTCGTCGGGGCCCTGTCGGTGTTCTTCGACGTCGCCTACCAGGCCTCCCTGATCCGCCTGGTGCGACGCGAGCAGCTGCTGCAGGGCAACAGCGCGATCGAGGGAAGCCGGTCCGCGGCCCAGATCGGCGGCCCCGCCCTCGGCGGGGTGATGGCGTCCCTGTTGTCGGCGCCGATCGCCGCCGCATCGAGCGCCCTGTTCTTCACCGTGTCGTTCGCATCCATCGCCCGGATCCGCCACCGCGAGTCGATCTCCCTGTACCCCGGCGGTTCGCCGCGCATCTGGCGGCGGATCCACGAGGGCCTCCGCTTCGTGGCGGCCGACACCCTGCTCCGCACCGTGTGCCTCGCCTCGGCCGCGTTCCAGTTCTCCCTCGCAGCCATGATGACGACGTACCTCCTCTTCCTGCCACGGCAGCTGCACCTGTCCGGCACTGCCATCGGAGTGGTGCTCGCCGCGACCGGACCGGGCGCACTGCTCGGTTCTCTGCTCGCCGCCCGCCTCCCGAGCCGCTTCGGTTACGGACCGGTGCTCGTCGCGGCGGCGGTGGTCGGTGACGGTGTGATGCTGTGTGTACCCGCGCTGCACGGCAGCTCCACGGCGATGTTCTCCGCGCTGGTCGCGATCAACCTGGTGTTCGGGGCCTTCGGCCAGCTGGTGAATGTCACGATCATGGCCGTCCGGCAGGCCGTCACGCCGGACCCGTTGCAGGGCCGGGTCGCCGCGACGATCACCTTCGCCGGCATGGGTCTGACCCCGGCCGGCTCGCTGCTCGGCGGCCTCCTCGCGGAACATTGGGGAGTACGCACGGCGCTCCTGGTCACGGCCGCCGGCATGCTGCTGTCACCGGTGCTGATGGCGCTGTCCCCGCTGGCCCGCCTGGGGCGGGTCCTTCCATCACCAGATACGCCGTTACGTCAGCAGCCGTAGCGCCCGTTGACGGACGTCGACGTAGCGCTCGTGCACCTCCGGCGTACCGGCGGCGGCGACCTCCTCGGCCGCGACCGGCCACTGCGGCGGCTCGGCACCGCCCGACAACGCCCAGGCCGCCTGACGCGCCGCGCCGAGCGCGACGTACTCGCCGGGGCTCGGCACGCTCACCGGCGCGCCGAACAGCGCCGGCGCGACCGCCTGTACCGCACGGGACCTGGCCGCGCCGCCGATCAGCAGCACCCGGTCGACCGGGATGCCCTGGGCGCGGAGCGCGTCGAGGGCGTCGGCGAGGCCGCCGAGCATCCCCTCCACCGCGGCCCGCGCCAGGTTCGCCGCCGACGCGTTCGCCCGGGTCAGCCCGGCGAGCAGGCCGCGCGCGTCGGGCAGGTTGGGGGTGCGTTCCCCGTCCAGGTACGGCAGGAGCGTCAACCCGCCCGCACCCGGCGGCGCCGAGAGCGCCAACTCGTCGAACTCGGCCAGCGACCGGCCCAGCAGGCCAGCGACCGTGACCAGCACCCGGGCCGCGTTGAGCGTGCACACCAGCGGCAGGAACCGGCCGGTCGCGTCGGCGAAGCCGGCCACCAGCCCGCTCGCGTCGGCGGCCGGAACCTCGCTCACCCCGAACGCACACCCCGAGGTGCCCAGCGACACCACCACGTCCCCGGGCCGCAGGCCGACGCCGAGCGCCGCGCCCATGGTGTCACCGGTGCCGGCCGCGAGCAGCGCGCCGGACGCGGTCTCGCCGACCGTCTCGGCCGGCCCGGCGACCCGCGGCAACGCCAGGTCCCGCCCGAAGGCGAGCCGCACCAGATCGCGACGGTACTCCCCGGTCGCCGGCGACCAGTACCCGGTGCCGGAGGCCTCGCCGCGGTCGGTCGTCGGCTCGCCCCCGTCCACGCGCAGCCGGTGGGTCAGCCAGTCGTGCGGCAGCAGCACCGTACTGGTCCGGGCCGCGAGCTCCGGCTCGGCACGGGCGAACCAGCGCAGCTTGGTGACCGTGAAGCTGGCCACCGGCACCAGCCCGACCGCGTCGGCCCACGCCTGCGGGCCGCCGAGCTCGCTGGTGAGGTCGACCGCGGCGCGCGCCGAGCGAGTGTCGTTCCACAACAGGGCGGGACGCACCACCTCGCCGGCCTCGTCGAGGCAGATCATGCCCTGCTGCTGCCCGCCGACGCCGATTGCGGCGACGCCGTCCAGCAGTCCGGCGCTGGCCTGCTCGTATGCCGCCCACCACAACTGCGGATCGACCTCGGTACCGTCAGGGTGCGCGGCGCGGCCCTCACGGAGCACCTCGCCGGTGTCCGCGTCGCACACCACGACCTTGGTCGACTGGGTCGATGAGTCGACCCCGGCAACCAGCGTCATCGCTGCTGTCCTGGCGTGGAGCCGCACATGGCGGTGCCTCCGTAAGTTCGCGGTTGACGCCGACTGTACGTCCGCGAACCGGTTAGTTCAATACCCTTCCAAACTCCGGGCCGTCTGGGGATCAGCCGCCCTTCTGCTCCCCGATCCCGGGCCGAATCCGGGCGGACGCGATCACGTCGCCCTTGGCGCTGTAGACGGTGACAAGGGGATACTCCTCCGGCGGCCCCGGACTCGTCTGGCCGCGGTCGGGGTAGAAGGTCGCGGGCGGCGCCGGCTCGCCGCGGCGATGAAGCCAGAAGACGGTGACGGTGTCCTGGTTCCAGCGGGCGAAGGACGCCTCGGTAGTGGCGCCCTCGGCCTGGCTGGTGACTCGCGCGGCCGTGCCCCGGAAGGCGCCGAACTCGATGAGGGAGCCGTCGGTCGCGACGCACTGCTGCAGGCCGAGGAACGGGGGCTTGTGGTCGGAGCCGGTGCCGCCGCGGCACATACCGACGTCCTGGCTGACCACGCCGGTGCCGGTGTCGCGCACAGCCTGGGCGAACACCGGCTCGTTGCCGGCCATCCAGAAGAAGAGCACCAACTCTCTGCCCTCGACCACGATGCCCGTCGCCATCGAGTTGCCCGCGACCTGGGCGCTCGGGCCGATGTCGATCGGGACCGACGACGGGGTGACCGGACCGCCGGGCCGCGCCCCGTCGGTCGCGCCCGCGCAGGCGGACAGGGCGAGCAGGAGCGGGAGGAGCACGAGCAACGGACGGCGCATCGATCCTCCTGAAGGCATCGTTGCCTGAGAGGACGCCGCGGGGCGGCCGGATGGTTGGCGTGGCGTGGCATTCAAGCGGCACACGCCGAGGCGGCATGATGTTGCCGTGCAGGACACGGGGATGGATCGAGCCTCGGCCGGCGTGCCGGAACGGCGGGCCGGCTGGTTCGGCGTCGCGGTGGCGTGGATGTGCGTGGGCCTCGTCGAGCTGTTCAACGTGCCGAACGTGGCCGTGTCGGCGTTGCTCGTCACGCCGGTCGAACTCGTGCTCTGGCTCGTCGCGGGCTGGCTCACACTGCGGCCGAGACTCTGGGCACGACCTGGGCCGCTCCTGCGAACGGCGGTGGCATCGAAGTCGACCTGTTCGGAGCACGTGCCGACCTCACCGGCGGGATCAACCTCGGGGACGGCTGGTGGTACCTACGGCCCGGCGACTGATTTCGGCACATCTGGCGCTCCGACCGGTTCGACACCCGGCGCGGTCAGAATGTGGCGATCGGGTTGACCGGGCTGCCTGACGTACCGGCGAAGCGGATCGGTGCGACCGCGAGGTGGAAGTCCCACTGGCCGAGCTCGGCAGCCGTCGTCGCGCACGCCTCCAGGTCGCAGTTGTCGAGCAGCCACAGACCCATCGCGACGAGACTCACGGCGTGAACCGGCATCAACACGTCTTCGTACCCCGACGGCTGAACGTCCTGGGGGGTGTCGGCGCCGATCAGCGCGACCTGCCGTTCATGCAGCCACGGCAGGCAGGACGCGTGCCAGCCGGCCTGCGTGAAACCGCCGGCCGCACCGGCCTCGTGCCGGCGGCGGCCATAGCCGGTCCGCAGGAGTACCGCATCGCCGGGTCGCACCCGCACACCCTGGCGGCGCTCGGCCTCCTCGAGGTCGTCGGGAAACACACCCTGCCCCGGCTCCAACCATGGCACATCGCGGACCCTCGCAATGTCCAGCAGAACACCACGCGTGATGATCCCGTTCGCCGCCGCCGTGACGGCCGCCCACGCAGCTCCCGTTGCGGCGTCGACCAGCGAGTGCGGCCGCCCGTTGTACATCGTGCCGTCCCAGAAGATGTGGCACGGCGAGTCGACGTGGGTGAGGGTGTTGCCGTGGAACGTGATGCCGAGCCGCTCGGACGAGAAGCCCCAGCGCCGGTCGGCGTGGAAGGCGGGCACCGGCATGTTCTCGGCACCCGGCATGTCGGCGGCGCACGGGCACGTCGTCGTCGACCGCTCCATCTCTTCCGGTACGGCAACCTCCCATGCGCACGACACGCTCCTGCCGTGGCGCACCGCCCGCGCCGCCGCCACCCGGACGTCGTCGGTGATGTGGTTCAGAGTCCCGAGCTCGTCGTCGTCGCCCCACCGTCCCCAGTTCGACAGCGTGTCGAAGTACCCGAGCACGTCGTCCTGTGTGGGCATCGGTCGCCCTGCCGTCATCCCAGCACCGACTCCTCCGGTCACGCGGTCCGAGGCACCGCAGGTAGGTCCGACCGTACTCCGAGCACGGCCGATCGATTCAGAGGTCGGTGATGCTGCCGTTGACGGCGAGGCAGCCACGGCCGCCAGCAGTAGGTCCAGGAAGTCGTCCAGGTCCTCGGCCACGACGGTGACGCCGAAGCCGGCGTAGCTGGAATAGACGCCCTGCTCGTATCCGCATTCCCGCAGCCGGTAGACGGTGCCGACGTCCCCGACGGCGAGGGCGTACAGGGTTCCGCCACCGTCGGCACCGAAAATGACCACATCGACGTCCTCGTCGAACGGTTCGCCGATGCGATCCGGGATCCCGTCGTCGTGGTACAGCACTCCTTGGATGTAACTCGACGAGAACATGAAGTAGCCGTTTGCGATGTCGGGCAGGGAGACCGCGCCGACCCATCGGGCGACGGCGAGGAGGTCGTCGGGTATCCACGGCAGCCGCTGCCGGAGCGCGGCGAGATCCGGCTCCGATGCCGGTGGGCCAACGGTGTGCTCGGCCGGCTCGAACGGATACGTCGCCACGACGTCGCGCAACGCACGCTCGACGGCCGCCTCGATCGCTTCCGCCCAGTCAATCAGCCGTTGCTGGTCCAACGCGGGCGCCCCCTCCGGCTCGCAACCCCTGCCACGCAGGACTGCGAGGCTCACTCGAACTCTCGCATTCCGCCACGCCGGCCGCGCCGCCGCGGTGGGCTCGCTCTTCCGCGGCGGCGCCTGCGTCCACGATCAGGAGGCTCAAGGGCGGTACAGCAGCCGGGTCGCGCCCTCCTCACGCTGTGGCGGCGGGTAGGTGTGCACGAGGCGCCAGCTCCGGTCGTACAGCTTCAACTGGGAGCCGGTGTCGACGACCGCGCCGTCGGTGCGGAACCACACGTGCCGCAGCTGGCCGAGTTCGACGCGCTTGCGGGACACGGTGTCGTAGACCAGCGCCGTGCTGTAGACGTGCTGCGGGTCGCTGTTCACGTTGCCCAGCGCGAGGTAGCGGCCGTCGTCGGACAGCGACTGCACGGAGGTCGGGCAGCCGGCGCGCTCGCACTCGGCGAGGCCGGTCACCGGCACCGCCCGCGGCGACGAGCCGTCGGCCTTCGTGATCTGGACGGTGGCCGGCTGGGCCGCGACGTAGGCGCGCAGCGAACCGTCCGCCGAGTAAGCCAGGTAGGGCAGCCCGTTGGCTCCGGTCGCCCCATGCGAACCGTCCGCGGGGTTGTAGCGCACCCCGCCCGCAATGACGGCCGTGCCGTCCGGGGTCCAGATGGCGGTATTGCCACCGTCGAAGCGCACGTTGTGCGCGATCGCCCGCCGGGCGCCCCCGGCCTCGACGATGACGAGGTCGCCCGGGGTGATGCTGGCGACGTTCGGCGAGGTGTTCACGACCAGCCGCGTGCCGTCCGGCGACGGGCTGGCGTACACGTCCTGGCTGCTTGCCGTGCCGAAGGAGGTGGTGTGCTGAACGCCGTCGACGTACCGGTACAGCTGGATCGGTTTGCCGGGCTGCAGCGTGAGGTAGAACAGCGTGCCCGGCAGCGCGTCCGGGTTCACCGACGGGGACGACGACGAGCTGGTCGGCGCGGTGGTGGGAGGGTCCGAGGAGGTCGCCGGTGCCGGCGACGTGGTGGCGGAGGTGCCCGGGACCGGAGGCGGCGTCTCCTGGTCACGGAACTGCAGGAGGGTGGCGCCGCCGGTCAGGGCGGCGACCACCGCCACCGCGGCGACGGACGTGGCGACGGTACGGCGGGTCCGCAGCTGCCGGGACCTGCGGTCGACGCGGTCGCGCAGCCGTACCAGATCGGTACCGTCCATCTCGTCGGCGAGGTCGGCGAACTGGTCGTGCAGGTCGTGGTTCATCACTTCATCCCCTCCGTCGCCAGGTCCGGCAGTGCCTTGCGCAGTGCCGCCAGTCCGCGGGACGTGTGGCTCTTCAGGGTGCCGATCCGGCACCCGAGCAGCTCGGCGGCCTCCGCCTCGCTGTGGTCCTCGAAGTAGCGCAGCACCAGGGCCGCGCGCTGCCGCGGCGGCAGGGTCAGCAGTGCCTGCCGCAGCGCCAGCCGGTTCGCCGCGTCGCCGGCCTGGTCGCGGCCGTCGCGGCGCTCGGGCAGGTCGCCGGGCAGCGACTCCGGGACGCGTTTGCGGCGCCACCGGCTGACCTGCAGGTTGTACATGACCTGGCGGGCGTACGCCTCCGGGTTGCCCCCGTCGCGCAGCTTCCGCCAGGCTCGGTGTGTGCGGGCGAGCGCGTCCTGCACCAGGTCCTCGGCCAGGTGCCGGTCGCCGGTCAGCAGATACGCCGTACGCAGCAGCGGTTGAGCACGGGCCCGGTAGAAGGCTTCGAAGTCTTGCTCGTCATGATCCATGTCGGCGGGAACCTATGCGGTGTAGAACAGCTCGCCGGCGGCGGGGGCCGGGAAGGTACCGGTGACCCGCCAGGCCGCGTCCACGACCTGCAGCGCGTGGTCGGTACCGACGATCGCTCCGCCGGTGGCGGGGAACCACACGTGCCGGACGGTGCCGAACGCGCTCAGGTCGACGGTCTTGCCGGTACGGGTGTCGAGGACCAGATGCGCCGTCGTGACGTGGCTGGGGTCGGTGTTGCCGTTGCCGAGGGCGACGTAGTGCCCGTCCGGGGAGACGGCCTGCACGGCGAAGGGGCAGGCCGCGGTCCGCGTGCAGTCGGGCAGCTGCGAGATGTCCGTGGTACGCGCGGATCCGCCGCCGGCGGCGGAGACCTGGATGGTCCGTTCGCTGCTGGCGTACGCGAGGGTGGCGCCGTCGACGGAGTACGCCAGGTATCCCGAGTTGTCCTTGACCAGGCCGGCGCCGGCGTGCCCGCCGCCGGTGACGTCGTACCGGGTGCCGTCGTGGATGACCGACCGGCCGTCGGGCGTCCAGGTCGGCACGGTGCCGCCGCCGAACGGGACGTTGTGGGCCAGGACGTGCCGCTGCCCGCCGGCGTCGACGACGACCAGGTCGCCGGGGACGATCGTGTCGGGGTTCGGGCTCGTGACCAGGGCGAGGTGCCGGCCGTCGGGTGACGGCTGGGCCACCACGTCCCCGGTGCCGGCGGTACCGAAGGCGATGGTCTCACCGCCGCGTACCAGCGTGATCGGCTTGCCCGCGGCGAAGGTCAGCACCGACAGCGTGCCCGGCAACGCGGCCGGCTTGGCTGCCTGCGTGGCCGGCGCGGACGCCGGCGGCGGCGCCTTGTCGGTGACCGTGGACACCGGTGTCGCCTGGCAGCCGGCCAGTGCCGCGGCGGCGAGGAGGCTGACGACGGCGGGGGTACGGGAGGGACGGTTCATGGCGGCTTCCTTCCGGTGGTGGGCCAGTGACCGCTATAAACGCCACTCACCGTCGATCGGGTTACACGCGCGCCGAAGAATTTTCCGACCAGCTCGCCGTGTGCCACCCGGCACGTCGGCTGCCGGCGCCGGAATCGTCCCGCCTTCGCCGCATGATGCTGCCCCGGCCGGGCATCATGCCATCCGATGCAGGGTGAGCAGCGCGTAGCACCGCCGATCGGGGGACCCTCATGTCGCAACTGCTCGTCACGTCGTACGGCGATCCACGCGAGTCCCTGACGCTCGAGCGGGCTCCCAGCCCTCCGCTGGGGACCAACGACATCCTGGTCGAGATGGAGGCCGCACCGGTCAACCCGTCCGACTTCCTGCTCGTCCAGGGTGGCTACGGGCTGCGGCCGCAGCTGCCCAGCCCCGTCGGCGGCGAAGGCGTCGGGCGGGTGGTCGACGCGGGCGGGGCCGCCGGCACGCAGCTGGTGGGCCGGCGGGTCGTCATCCTGCCGACCTACGAGCAGGGCACCTGGGCCGACAAGGTGGCGACGTCGTACCGGAATGTCGTTCCGATCCGCGAGGACGGCGACCCGCTGCAACTCGCCATGCTTCCGATCAATCCCGCGACCGCGTACCTGCTGCTGCAGAAGTTCACCAAGCTGGAAGCCGGCGACTGGGTCGGCCTGAACGCCGCCAACTCCGCCGTCGGCCTCTGCGTCGTCGCCCTCGCTCGCATGCAGGGCCTCAAGACCCTCGGCATCGTACGGCGGGAGGCTGCCGCCCAGAGCGTGCGCGACGCGGGCGCCGACCGTGTCATCGTCGCCGGCGACGACCTGCCCGCTCAGATCGCCGACGCACTGGACGGCGCGGAGCTGGGCCTGGCCCTGGATGCCACGACCGGCCCGATCGTCGCCGACCTCGCCGCGGCGCTCAGGCTCCGGGGCGTGATCGTCACCTACGCCTTCGTGACCGACGTGTCCCCGTCCGTCCGCGCCCACGACCTGATCTTCAACGAGGTGACACACACCGGATTCTGGCTGCTCAACTGGCTGCGCCACGCCCCACGCACCGAGATCGAACAGACCTACCACACGCTCAACGACCTCGTCGCCACCGGCGAACTGAGCGTCCCGGTCGATGCGACCTACCGCCTGGACGAGTACCACGAGGCGATCGACCATGCGATGACACCGGGGCGCGGCGGCAAGGTCTTGTTCACGTTCACCTAGCTGACCAAGAACGTTCACCGGGTTGGTGACACGCTGGTTGCGGTGTGCCCGTATGGGACGGTTTCGGCCTCACCCTCGATAGCGATCAGGTTCGTTGTCGAGGGGTGAGGTGGGTGGATGGCTGAGCCGGTCCGGGCGCGGAGGCTGAGCGAAGAGGAGGGCCGCCGGCTGCAGCAGATCGTGCGGCGGGGCAAACGCGGGTCGATCCGGGTCCGCCGCGCGTTGATCATCATGGCGTCGGCGTCGGCGTCGGGGACGCCGGTGCCGGCGATCGCCCGCCTCGTCGCCGCGCATGAGGACACCGTCCGTGATGTGATCCACCGGTTCAACGAGATCGGGCTGCGTGCGCTGGACCCTAACTGGGCGGGTGGCCGTCCCCGCCGTATCAGTCCCGACGATGAGACCTACCTCGTCGAGACGGCCAAGGCCCGGCCGAAGACGCTGGGTCTACCGTTCACGCACTGGAGCGTCCGCAAGCTCGCTGATTACCTGGCCACCAACCGGGTTCGGCGGGTGTACCTGGGGCGGGAGCGGTTGCGGCAACTGTTACGCCGCAACGACATCTCCTTCCAGCGCACCCGTACCTGGAAGGAGTCCACCGATCCGAACGAGGACGCCAAACTCGACCAGATCGAGGAGGTGACGTCGAGGTTCCCGGACCGGTGTTTCGCTTTCGACCAGTTCGGGCCGCTGTCGATCCCCGCCCGCACCACGGCACCGGTTGGGCGCCGAAGACCCGACTGGACCGGCTGCCGGCCACCTACACGCGCACGCACGGCATCCGCTACTTCCACGGCTGCTACAGCCTCGGCGACGACCAGCTCTGGGGTGTGATGCGCCGCCGCAAAGGCGGCGATCACACCCTGGCCGCGCTGAAGTCGATCCGCAAGGCGCGACCGGACGGCGCAAGACCCCGGCCATCCGGGCCTGGGCCGCCCGCAACAAGGTCGAGCTGTGCCTCACCCCGACCAGCGCGTCCTGGACGAACCCGATCGAGGCCCAGTTCGGGCCGCTACGCAACTTCACCATGGCCAACTCGAACTACCCCAACCGCACCGTCCTGGCCCGTGACCTGCAGCAATATCTGCGCTGGCGCAACGCCAACGCCCGCCATCCCGACGTCCTGGCCGCGCAACGCCGCGAACGCGCCCGCATCCGCAGCGAACGCCAACAACGCTGGGGACGCCCACGAACGATCGCCGCGTGAGCCCTACACCCCGGTTCGTCCGTCGATACGCTGCCGTAGCAGGTCGGCGTGGCCGTTGTGCCGGGCATACTCCTCGATCATGTGAATGTAGACCCAGCGTAGCGACACCTCACCGAAACGAACCACGAAGGTCCGATCCAGCGGTACGCCCCTGACGACCTGCCGGGCCGCTTCCCACTCCGCTCGTAACTGCGCGAAATCACGCTCCGCGTGGATCGGGTCGGCCTCCTCGAAACAGGCGTCCCGGTTACCACCCTCGGGGAAGTACAGCGGTGTCAGCTGCTGCCCGCCGACCCTGCATCGAAACCAGGACCGTTCCACCTCGGCCATGTGCCGCATCAGACCGAGCAGAGACAGGTTAGCCGGTGGCACGGCCTGCTTGGCCAGTTGCACGCCACTCAAGCCCGCGCACTTGAACCACAGAGTCGTACGGTGACCGTCCAGCCAACCCTCCAACATAGTGCGCTCGTCGGCGACATAGGGCTCATCGATACGTACGGCCTCGGGCACGGTCCACGTCACGGTCGTATTTTGCCGTCCAAGGAACGGCAGCGCGATCCAGAGATGGCCGGACCGGATCCCGGAGCCGGTCCCGACTGGCCTGGGTCCCAGGGTAGAGATCAGCTCTGGCCACCCGGTGAACATTCTTGGTCAACGCACTAGCCGCGCGCCGCGCGGAGGAGGCGTCAGCCCTGGGACGGCGGCGTGGTGAACTGGTTGAGCTGGACGTTGTGGTCTCCGGCCTGCACGCCCTGGGCGCCACGCAGATCGATCGTGTACCTGCCGGCCCGGGCACCCTCGGCGTCGATTGACGTCAGCAACCGCTCGGCGGCGGCGAGCAGGTCGGGGTCGGCGACGGCGCCGCTGGTTTCCAGCGCCCGGGCCAGCGGCTCGCGCCAGGTGTCCGGGTCGGCCTCGTGTTCGTCGAGGGCCACCTCGGCCGCCCGCCGTCCGCTGAACCGGGCTGCCACGAGCCGCTTGAGGCCCTGGTAGCCGTCTTTGATCGCGGTCGACGCCGTGTCACCGACGCCGGTCGCCGCACCGGCGGCCAGCGCCGTCACGATCAACGTCACCGGATCCATGGCTGCTCCCTGTCGGCTCGACTGGGGTCTATCCAACCGGGTCCCCGGCGTGCCCGGCAAGCTCCCGCATCGCCCGCAGCGTCTCCCGGGTCTCTGGATGGTCTCGTCCGAGGATCCTGGTCTGGTCGGCGAGCAGTCGCTCGAACGCCGCCTCGGCGCCGACCCGGTCGCCCGCGCCGGCCTGCCAGTGTGCAAGGTTGTGGCGGGTCATGAGGACCTCCGGGTGGTCCGGGCCGAGCAGCCGCAGCTGGTCGTCGACGACCCGGCGCAGCGTCTCGACCGCGCCGGCCGGGTCGCCGCCGGAGCCGCGCCAGTCGCCGAGGGCATGCCGCACGGACAGGGTGTCCGGATGGTCCGGGCCGAGCACCCGGTGGATGTCCACGGACAGCGCCTCGAGGTCGGCGACCGCGACCGAGGCGCCGTGCGCGTCGCCGCGCCAGCAGCTCAGGTGGTAGCGGGTGAGGAGGGTGTGCCGGTGGTCGGCGCCGAGGAGGCGCAGGCGATCGTCGAGCAGCGATGCGAAGCCGGCCGCGGCGCCCGCCGGGTCGCCGGCGTGCCCGCGCCACTCGGCGAGATCCTGCCGGGCGGTGAGGGTGTGCGGATGGTCCGGTCCGAGCACGCGCAGCCGGTCGGCCAGCAGCCGGTCGCAGGCCGCCGCGGCGCCCGCCGGATCGCCCGCCTTCCCGGTCCAGTGCGCGAGGTTCTCGCGGGTGTGCATCGTGTCCGGGTGGTCGGCGCCGAGGACCCGCAGGTAGTCGGCGAGCACCTGGTCCAGCGCGACCACGGCGCCGGCGGCGTCACCGGCCTGCCCGCGCCAGTGCGCCAGGTTGCGCCGGGTGTCCAGGGTGTCGACGTGATCCGGTCCGTGCACCCGGACCATGTCGGCGAGCAGGCGCTCGTTGTCGGCGACGGCCCCGCCCAGATCGCCGGCGGCACCGCGCCAATGGGCGAGGTTGTGCCGGGCGCTCAACGTGGTCGAATGGTCCGCGCCGAGAAAGCGTTCCAGGTCCGCGACCGCCGCCGCGGTCTCGGCGGCCGCGCCGACCGGGTCGCCGGCGTGACCCTGCCAGAACGCGGCGTTGGCGCGGGTGCCCAGCGTGTCGGGATGGTGCGCTCCGCAGACCCGGGTGCGGTCGGCGAGCAGCGCACGCTGGCTGGCCGCCGCGCCGGCGAAGTCGCCGGCTTCGCCCTGCCAGTACGCCAGTTCGTAGCGGGCGGTCAGCGTGTCGGGGTGGTCCGGGCCGAGGCCGCGGGACAGGTCGGCGACGGCGGCCTGCATGTGGGCGATGGCGTGAGCGACGAGGCCGGCCTCGCCCAGACTCCTGCCGAACCGGAAGACGATCGGGTGCGCGCCCCGGCCTCCCGCCGGCACCCCGAACCGGGACAGCAGCACGGTGGCGCACGCGCGCAGCACCTGGCCCAGGTCGCCGTCCCGCTCGACCTCCGGCCACACCTGCATGACCGCGTCCGCCGCGGTGACGACCACCGCCGACAGCGCCTCCCGGTCCAGGCTGTCCACGGTGGACCGCTGGGCGAGCGGGTGCATGCGCACCGACCGCACCGCGTCGGCCGGATCGTGGGTCACCAGGCTGAGCCGGTGCAGGTTGCGCAGCGCCCGCCGGGCGTCATTGGCCCCGTCCCGGCCCACGAGCGCTCGAACGGCCGCGCCGGTCAGCACCGCTTCGGGTACACCGTGCGGATCGAGGACGGCGACCACCGTGAGCACCGGCCGGGCCGCACCCACCGGTGCCAACGCGTCGGCCCGGTCGGCGGCCAGCGACCAGGTGCCGGCCAGCGTCTGCTCGTACTCGTCACCGCTGACGGCCGGGTCGTCCGGGAACAGGTCGCTCAGCGTGTTCGCGCGATCGGCCAGCAGGGCGCGGTAGCCGGAGCACGTCAGGGCATCGTTGACGATCACCGCCGCCGCCTGGGCCAGGGCCAGCGGCAGGTGACCCACCTCGGCGGCCAGCTCGGCCGCCTCGCTCGCCAGGTCCGGCACCGGCGGGTCGGTCTGGCCGAGCTTCGCGTGCAGGTACGCCATGGCCTCCGCGGGCGCGAAGACGTCGACGTCGACCATGCTGCCGCGGGCGAGGAGCGCGGCGTCCCGGCGGCGGGTCGTCACCACCACGCGGCCGGTCGGACCGGTCGGCCACAGGCGGGCCAGGTCACCCGGATCGCCCACGTCGTCCAGGACGACGATCCAGGACCGGTCGGTGGTGGCGAGCCACGACAGGAACGCCTCGGCGTCGCGCTGGGCGTCGCCGTGGCCGGCGCTGCGTCCGAGGGCGGCGTGCGCCTGGGCGTAGCCGGAGACGACACCGGCCCGCGACGTCGCCGGCACCCACACGGCCAGGTCGACCCCGAGCCGCCGCCGGACGTCGTCGAAGGCGGCGGCCGCGAGCTGGGTCTTGCCTGTACCGCCGCCACCGGCGATCACGACAGTGCTCCCGCCGCCGCGGAGGAGCTGCTGGACCGTGTCACGCAGCCGCGGTCGCTCCTGGAAGGCGTCGGCGCGCAGCGGCGGACGTCCCGCCAACACCGGCCAGGTCACCACCGGAAGGGGCACGGTGACATTGTTGATCATCAGGTTGTGGTCCCCGACCTGCACACCCTGGCCGTGACGCAGGTCGACATGACGACCGACGGCGTCATCCGCGGAGCTGCCCATTCCACCGCCCTTCCCGGCTCGATGATGACACCCACCCGGCAGTACCGAGGGGACGACACAGTGGCGTCGAGCGACGGTCACTCGGAAGTCAACTGCTGCGACAGCCGTTGCAGGCCGTTCCTGATCAGCTGCCCGTACCCGTCGTCGCCGAGGGCGCCGATCCTGGACTGTGCCTGTCGGAGGTGTTCCCGGGCCCGGCCGAGATCACCGAGCCTGCGGTAGCAGTCGGCCAGGTTGAGGTGCAGCGACGGGTACAGGCCGGCCACGGACAGCGGTACCCCGGCCTGCGCCACCCGGTCATCGGTGAGCAGGTCGGCCGCCGCCAGGGCGCGCTGGTCCCAGAGCAACTCCTGGTGGACATCGTCCTGTACATCAGCCATCGAGTGCGCGAGTACACACACGTGCAGCGGATCTCCCTGCTCCCCGCCGATCTCCTCCCAGATCTCCGCGAACACATCGCGGGCGGCCGCACGCTGCCCCAGGCCGTGGTGCAACTCCACTCCGTTGCCGATGCGAACCATCGTTGGATCGGCAGTCATCAACGGGCTCCTTCACCGGTACGACACGGGCGCCGATCAGACCGGCAGGGGCTTCTTGCCGAGGTCCTTGATCGAGGCATGGGCCTTCCTGCCCGGGCTGAACACTGCGAAGCAGCGCTGGTGGCGGTCGCCTGCGTCCCATTGGAACTTGTCCATGCCGTCCCAGGCGAGCCCGACGTCGTCGCGGGTGTCGAACTGGGCGTCGGTGAGGCCCATGAACCTGGCCACGGCGGGCCAGCAGCGGTCGGTCGTCCACTTCTTCAGCAGGTCGTCGGCGGGCAGCGCGCCGCCCACACCGACGCCGATCTGGACGGCGCCGACGAACTCGGCCTCGTGCGGCTGCGCGCAGTCGATCGGGGTCAGCGCGGAGATCCGGTCCCACCAGCCGTCGGACGCCGTGTTGCCGACGACCTCCAGGCAGCGGATCGCCTTCGGCGCGGCGCCGGCCAGCGAACCCTTCAACGACGCGGAGGTGAACGACATCACGCCGTAGGCGCTGCTCAACGTGAAGATCGAGCAGACGTACGAGCGCAGGCCACCGTCCCACGGTGCCCGGGTCGGCATCTGCACGTTGATGCCGAGCATGCCGGTGTGCCAGTCGCCGCCGGCGTAGTCACTGGCCGCTGTGCTGCACGCCGTGTACGCCGCCTGGAACGCCTCACTGCCCGCCGCGGGCGGTTCGGACGCCTGCGCGGCGTTGCCCTCGACCGTGCCGATCAGCACGACCTCGAGCGTGTGCCCGCGGTCGCACTCGATCGGCGCTGCCCGTACGAAGGCCGGGTCGAACGGCGTCTTCGACGCACTGTCCAGGCACATCCCGACGCTCGGCAGGTCGAACTTCGGCACCGCCATCGGCTGCCAGTCGTCGACCAGGTCGCCGTCGGTGCCGGAGACCCGCAGACCGCAGCCGGACATCCCGACCAGAACCCCGACAAGCACGGCAGCGATCGCCGCCCGGGCAGGCATCATCGTCTTCTCTCGTTCCCCCATGAACCCACCGAACAGTGGAGATCACGACTGTCGCCGCCGCGTCCCGGGTTGTCAACTGCCCGCACGGCCGGCCTGTGCGGGCCGCGGCGGGTCCTGCCGGATCAGTGGCCGGTTCCGTGGTGACCACGGATGTGCATCCGTACCGCCGGGCGAGACGCTGGGTTCCTCAGCCACTCGTAAGGGAGACAAGCCATGAACTCGCAGGTCAGCGTGCATCAGCTCGGCGTCAAGGACCAGCGGCGTGGAGTGCGGTTGACACTCAACGGTGTGCTCTGGGCGCTGCAGGTCCTGTGGGGCTTCTTCTTCGCGGGCAGCGGCTTCGGCAAGGTGCTTCTGTACGACGGAGTCCTGTATGCACAGGCGCCTCGGGCCGTGGCCTGGTACGCCGCGGTGCCGCAACCCCTCATCGTCTTCATCGGGGTCTGCGAGGTGCTCGGCGGCGTCGGCCTGATCCTGCCCGCCATCACCCGGGTCAGGCCGAAGCTGACGCCGCTCGCCGCCGCCGGTCTGGCGCTGACGATGCTCCTGGCCGCCGGCTTCCACCTCATGCGCGGCGAATACGCGCTGGTCCCAGCGAACCTCGTCCTCGGAGCGGTTGCCGGGTTCATCGCGGTGGGACGGTCGCACCTGAGGCCCCTCGCGCCGGCGGCGCTCACGACCCGGCGCACGCTCGTGTCGCTCGCGGTGATCGTGGTGATGGTGCTGACCACGATCGTTCCGACCTGGTACACGATGACCCACACCCAGTTCTGACCTGGGATGATGTCACGCGTGCTGGGTCACGTTGATGACCGTGCCGTTCGGGTCTCGGACGAAGAACCGCCGCAGACCCCACTCCTCGTCCGTGAGGGGATAGACGATCTCGGCTCCAGCCTCGACGGCCCGGCCGAACACCGCGTCGACGTCGTCGACCTCGATGGAGATGTCGGGATGAACGCCGGCCTTGACGTCCAACCTCATGACACTGAGCTGCACCTCACGACGGTCAGTGCCGAAGAACAGGATCCAGTCGAGGCCGGGCTGCTCCTGCAGCCCGACGACCTTCGTGTAGAAAGCCCGGCTCTCGTCGAGGCGATCGGACCGAATGTTGGGCTTGATCCGCTTGACACCCATCACACGATTCTATGATCGTGGCACCGACCTGGAAGGCCGCAGGGCTCACAGGTCGAGGACGGCTCGGATCCTGGCGAGCTCTTGCTCGTTGTCCGTGGCCACGAACGTGTGCAGGGCCGTCTCGTCCCGGACGGCGATCATGATGTTGGCGGGGCCGGTGAAGCGGTACACCGCGTCGCAGGGTTGGTTGCCGGCCCAGGCGTATGTCGTGGGGAGTTCGACATAGCGCTGCCGCAGGGCGTCGAGTGCCTGTCGCGGCAGGCGATCGTCGTCCGTGAAGAAGGAGTCCGGGCCGAACGCCTGGGCCGTCCAGACCGACGTCAGCACGTACGTGGAGAAGTGGTCGGCGTACAGCTTCTCGAACGGATCGTCATCGTCAGGGTCGATGATCCAGACCGGCGGGTCCTCGTCGAGGACGGTCGGCGGTACTTCGGGGAGGTGAAAGAGCGGTTCGCCGGCGTAGCGCGGCGGGCGGAGCCGCACGGCCCAGCGCCAGCAGCACTGCGAGTCGGTCTCGGTGACGAGCCGGCCGCCGGCGATCGGGTCACCGAGTCCGGCGGCATTGACCAGGATGTTGTCGCTGTGGCGCGCGAGCCATTCCACCGCTCCCCGGAGCGAGTACCACTCCCGCACAGCAAGCGGAACGTGGAGACCCGACTCGCGTTCCAGTGCGTCGATCCAGCCCGCCACCACAGGGTCCACCGACGGACTGAGGCCGATCGTCCGGTATGCATCAGCATGCCACCACACGGGCGGAGACCTCCTCGAAACAGGTCGCCATGCTTGCACATCGAATACCTCCCTGCCTTACTGACCCGATTGCTGCTCGGCGGCCGGGAGCAGCACGCGGAACGTGGTGGCCCGGCCCGGGTCGCTCTCGACCTCGGCGGTTCCCGCGTGCGCGGTGACGATCGCTGCGACGATCGCCAAGCCCAGTCCGGTGCCGGTCTTCTCGCTGGTCCGGGTGCGGGCCGGGTCCGCGCGGTAGAACCGCTCGAAGACGCGCTGCGCCTCGTCGGGGCCGAGCCCGGGCCCGGTGTCGGTCACCTCGACCACGGCCTGCCCGGGGCGGCGCGACAACCGCACCGTCACCTCGGCGTCGACGCCCGTGTGCGTGAGGGCGTTGGCCACGAGGTTCGAGATGACCTGGCGCAGCCGCTGCTCGTCGCCGGTGACGATCAGCGGCGCCGGTGTGGCGACGTCCAGCGCGAGCGGCCGGTCGCGCTCCACAGCGTGGAAGCCCTCGAGGACGTCGGAGGCGAGCGCGACCAGGTCGACCGGCTCCACGGCCAGCGGGCGCTGCTGGTCGAGGCGGGCCAGCAGCAGCAGATCCTCGACGAGTACGGCCATCCGCCGGGCCTGGTCCTCGATGCGCCCTACCAGCCCGGCGGCCTCCCGCGGGTCCTGCACGGCGCCGTGGCGGTACAGCTCGGCGAACCCACGAATGATGGTGAGCGGCGTGCGCAGCTCGTGCGAGGCATCGGCGACGAACCGGCGCATCTTCTCCTCCGACGAGCGGGCGGTCGCCTCGGACGCCGACCGGGCCGCGAAGGCATCCTCGATCTGCTCGATCATCAGGTTGAACGCCCGGCCCAGCCGGCCGACCTCGGTGCGCGGGTCGAGCTCGGGCGCCCGCCGGGACAGGTCGCCGGCCGCGATCACCGCCGTGGTCTGCTCGATCTGGGCGAGCGGCCGCAGGCTGGCCTTGACCAGCCAGACGGCCAGGACGGCCACCGTCGCGACGATGCTCAGCCCGACCAGCAGCACGAACCAGACCAGCCGGCCCACGGTACCGTCCACATCGGACAGCTGGGCGCCGATGACGATGTGCTGGCCGCCCGGCGCCGTGACGGAGAGGACCCGCCACCGCATCGTGCCGTTCAGCCCGTGCACCGTGAACGGCTCGGTCCTGGACAGGTCGGCGTGCTTGAGGTCGGGTGGGTCCGGGGGCAGCTGGCGCGGCAACGAGCTGACCAGCCTGCGGTCGGTGTCCAGCGACTCGATGAGGAACGGGTTGGGGAACTTCAGGCTCGTGTCCTGATCCTCCGGTACCGGGAACTGCAGCTCGGTGTGACCGGCGGCGATCTGCTTGCGGGCCTGGTCGCCGAGGTCGGCGAGCTGGCGGTCGATGCGGCCGGTGAGCTCCTCGCGCAACGCGGTGACGGTGGCCGCGCCCACGACCGTCACGGCGCTGGTGACCAGCCCGAGCACCGCCACGACGAGCTTGACGCTCAGCGGCGTGCGGCCGAGCACGTCAGCCATACCCGGCCACGGCGGGACCCGGCGGCCGATCCCGGGCGTTGCCTGCGATACCAGACGCATCCAACATGGTGCAGTCGGCAACCTTGAGTTCGGCTGCAAACCAACTGGGGACCTGCTGAACGCCGGACCTACTACCCTTCCAGGCGCTCCCTGTCCGGCGATCCTCGCTGGTTCACCCTGTCTCCCACCCCACGGCGGCCGCCCGCGGCGGTAGCTTTATCCATGGCCCATGGGACGTGAACCGGATCCGGGAAACCGGTGAAGGAAAGCGCCTCGTGGGTCTTTTGGTGCCGTACCGTGCGCGCCGCGGAGAAGGCGCGGGCCACCTGGCGATGTTCTCCTCGGCTAACCTGGTCCGATGCCCGCCGACCTGCCTGTGTTCGAGTTCGCCTTTCCGGGTCCGCTGCGCGACAAGCTGGTCGCCGCCGTACTCGACGGAACGAAAACCGCCACCACCGCCCTGCGCCAGGACTATGAGATCGAAGACGACCCGCTACCGGTCGTGGGCGCCCGGGCGGCCGTGGTCGACTCCGCCGGCCGGCGGGTCGCGGAGATCGAGCTGACCGAGGTCCGGATCGTCCGACTGGGCGATGTCGACGTCGACCATGCCCGCGACGAAGGTGAAGGCGACGACTCGGTCGCGGCCTGGCGAGCCGGGCACGAGAGGTTCTGGCACGGAGCGGACTACCGGAGTTGGCTGGGCGTCCCGGACTTCACGGTGAACGACGACACGCCCGTTGTGCTGCAGCGGTTCCGCCTGGTCACGGCGCTCTGACCCCTGCGCAACTCGGGGCGGACTCGCATGGCAAGATCGCCGGGGTTGCGCGTGGCCTCGGGAGGAATGCTGATGGGCTCGTCCGGATGGTCGTACACCGTGCAGTACCTGGACGATGTGAACGCCGCGCTTCAGCAGTTGCGGCAGCAGGTCTATGACCAGGGCGACTACTACCGGGCGTCAACCGATCCCGACCTGGACATGACGGATGAGGAGTTCCGCGCGAGACTCGCCCCGCGCCACACCGACCCCGAGCGCTACGACGCGATCGTCGAGGCCTGGTTGGAGCGCAGGTCCAGGCCGGAGCCGATCGACCCGGACACGCTCCTCGCGGCGCAACCGGAGTCAGGAACCCACTCGATCATCGACATGGTCAACGGCGTGTCGGCCGAGCCGGAGTTCGGGACGGTCTCCCCGCTACCTCCCGACGACCTGATCTCCACCTTCGGCACCGTGACACCGTCGGCGGGCCAGGTGGAGGCATGGATGGGGACCGACAGCTTCGATGCACGCGACCGCTGGATCGGCACGTACGTCATCAGCTACCAGGACGGCAGACCAGCCCACATCCATTTCTGCGGCCATTCAGGAGACTGAGCCGTCGGCGCAACACCGGCGCGGAGTTTGGGCGGCCGGCGTAGTCCGTTCCGTTTTGCGGGTATACGGAGGTAGCAGGTACACGAGTCTGGAGGCGCGCGATGTCCGTACAGCTCAATCACACTATCGTCGCGGCCCGCGACAAGGAGACATCCGCCAAGTTCCTGGCGGCGATGTTGGGGGTGCCGGTGGGTCCTCGCTTCGGCCCGTTCGTGCCGGTCGAGATGAGCAACGGCGTCACCCTGGACTTCATCGATACCGCCGGCGAGCCCATCACCACGCAGCACTACGCGTTCCTGGTTTCGGAGAACGAGTTCGACGCCATCTTCGGTCGGATCCGGGATGCCGGGGTGGCCTACTACGCCGATCCGCACCACGGTGAGCCGGAGCAGATCAACCACCGCGACGGCGGTCGTGGCGTGTACTTCGACGATCCGAACGGGCACAACCTCGAGATCCTCACGCGCCCGTACGGCAGCGGCGCCGCGTGATCGACCGCGGGCTCCGATCCCCTGCCTAGTGCGGCAGGAACGCGGCGACCGCCCCGGCCAGCAGGGGTGCCGCGACGGCCATGCCGTTCTGCAGGTCGGCCAGGATGCCGCGGTCGGCGCCGAGGATCTGTTCGAGGCGCTGGCCGTCCGCCGCGTTGCTCAGGATCGTGGGCCCGTCGGCGAGGTCGTCGAGCGGGAACAGCTCACCGCGCAGCCGGTGGGCGCTGTCCTGCAGGGCGGTCCAGGCCGGCACGTAGGCGGCCGCGACCAGCAGCGAGCCGACACCGCCGAAGATCAGGATGTACTGGTCCGGGCGCGGGCTGGGCTGGAGCTCGTTGTACGCACTGAACTCGAAGGTCACGAGCGCGACAACGGCACCCAAGGCGGCCAGCAACCGCTGCAGCAACCGGCGCAGGCCGAGCAGCGCGGCGACCCGGCGGCCCACCGGGCCTGGACGCGGCTCGGCGCACGCCACCCGCCGTACCGCGAACATGACCAGACCGGTCGGAATGCCGGCCAGGATCGCGAGGCACACCAGCAGCCCGCTGTGCCAGGAGCCGGCCGGCCCGGGCAGGAACCTGGTCACGTTGACGGCCAGCACCCCACCGACGGCAATCACCACCACCGGCCCGGCGACCTCACGCACCCGCACCGGATGCACGGCGGTCAGTTCGGCCCACCGGCGCCGGCCGTACATCAGGATGCCGCCCGCACAGCCGCCCAGCGCGACCGCGAGCGCCGCCCACACCAGCGGCAGCGGACCGTGCGGATGCTGGTACCGATACGCCGCGACCACCCCGGCGCCCACGAACAGTCCCAGCGCGACACGCCACATGCAAGCCAGAGCGCCGAAGAGGGTCCCGTGATACAGCCCCCGGCAGCGCAAAACTGCCCGGGCTAGTCACAACGCCGTTCAGTTAGGGCTGTTGCTGGTTGGTCAAGGGGTGTGTTGATCGGGCAGTGAGAAGCGGAGTTCCGGTATCAAGGTTTGTCACTCCAAGACAACCCAGAACCAGGAACTCCGCTTGGCTGCTCAGATTGCCATAACCCGTACCATCACGGTAGCCGCGGGTCGGTTCGCGGCCGGTCACCTCGGTGAACTGACCCGCCTCGTACCGTTCGAGATGATCGATGCGGTGTTGGCCGAGA
>NZ_JBEXCY010000146.1:0-29459 GCF_040605515.1 Dactylosporangium sp. NPDC005572
CCACGGTCGCCATGACAAATGCTCACACATCGGACAAAATGCCCCGCCGAGCGTGCACGCCCGCACCGCCTGCGCGACGAGCGCCGCGACGCGCGGGTCGTCCTCGGTCGTGCCCTCCGACGTGGACAGGTCGGCCGCCCCGACGAGCAGCGCGTCGACTCCCGCGACGGCGGCGACCGCCCCGGCCGCGGCCACCGCGGCGGCGCTCTCGATCTGGGCGATGAGCACCACCTCCTCCTGGCCGTAGCGCAGGTACTCGGCGCGGTCGAGGGCGCCCCAGGCGCCGGCCCGGCTGGTGGCCCCGACCCCGCGGGCGCCCAGCGGCGGGAACCGCACCGCCCGCACGGCCGCCGCCGCGTCGGCGACGCTGTCCACGTGGGGCACCATGACGCCCTCGGCCCCGGCGTCGAGGACGCGCTGGACGATCCCGGCCTCCAGCGTGGGAATCCGGACGATCGGCGCCACGCCGAGGTGGCCGGCGGTGCCGATCGCCCGGTACGCGGTCTCCAGGTCCAGCGGCGCGTGCTCGAGGTCGACGACGACGAAGTCGAAGCCGGCCAGGGCGACGAGCTCGACGCTCTCCATGGCGGGGAGCTTCAGCCAGGTGCCCAGGGCCGGCCCGTCGGGGCGGGCGAGCGCGGCCCGGAACCGGCTGCGCCGGACAGTGGGGACAGTGGGGACGGTCATGAGGGCATCGGGTAGTCGGCGGCGTTGCGGATCCAGCCGGGCTTGCCGGAGAAGTCGTACCGCGGCGGCGCGAACATGTCGATGAGCTGCTGGTGCGGGCCGACGCCCTGGGTGGTGTGCACGGCCGGGGGCGGGATCACGCACACCGACGGCGAGCCGAGCCGGCCGTGGTCGTCGGGGCGCCAGCGGGTCGAGTCGGGCCCCCAGGGGTACTGGATGTGATGGACGAACTCACCCTTGACGGCCAGCGACAGCTGCTCGAAGTCGTCGTGGACGTGCGGCGACAGCTTGAGCGGGTCGCGCGGCCGGGGCTCCTCGGCCAGAAAGTTGATCATCATGTTGGTGGTCCGGAAGATGCGGCCGAAGCGGTCGCCCTGGATCGGGTGGTCGGCGAGCCGGTAGACCCGCAGCCGGTACCCGTCGACCGGGTCGGGCCAGGGGACCAGCGGCGCGCAGCGCGGGTCGGGCTCGGCGTAGGCGGCGGCGTTCGCGCAGGCGACGGCCAGGTCGGGCGCGACGGTGGAGAAGACCCGCACGACCGGCCCGTCGGCGAGGGCCTCGACGGTGCTGTCGCCGGGCGGTACGACGACGAACGCCTCCTCGGCGACCTCCTGCGCGGCACCGGCGGCGGTGACCCGCACGGGCGCGCCGGCGGAGTACATGAGCACCGCGTACTCGTCGGGCTGGCCGGTGCGCGGGAACCGGTCCCCGGCCACCGCCTCGGTCCAGGCGAGCACGAGGTGCTGGCCGCGCACCAGCCAGGTCCGGGACCCGGCGGCGCTGACGTGGTCGGGTTCGGTGCCGTAGAGGGGGAGGTACTGCGCGGGCCGGACCGGCGTGGCGGCGTCGGCAGAGGGTGCGGTGGGTGCGGCGGGTGCGGTCGCCAGCTGGGACCGGATGTCGTCCTTCGCGTAGGTCATGGTGTCCGTCCTCAGTGGAGGGTCGAGGGGGGCGTCAGCGGTTGACGTTGGCGGAGCCCTTGAGGCCGAGCATCGCCCGCGCCTCGCCGGGCGTGGCGATCGCCCGCCCGAGGTCCTCGACAGCGGCCCGGATCTTGCGGACCTGCTGCGCGTTGCTCGTGGCGAGCTCGCCCTTGCCGATGTACAGGCTGTCCTCCAGGCCGACCCGGACGTGCCCGCCGAGCCAGGCGCTGTGCGTGCCGAACTGCATCTGGTGCCGGCCGGCGGCGAAGGCGGAGAAGTGGTACTCGCCGCCGAAGAGCTTGTCGGCGATCGCCACCATGTGGGTCAGGTTGGCGTGGTCGGCGCCGATGCCGCCGAGGATCCCGAACACCCCCTGGATGAACAGCGGCGGCCGGGCCAGCCCCCGGTCGGCGAAGTGGGCGAGGGTGTACAGGTGGCCGATGTCGTAGCACTCGTACTCGAACCGGGTGCCGCCGCGCTCGCCGATCTCCCGCAGCGCGTACTCGATCTGCTCGAAGGAGTTCACGAACGGGTGCCGGTAGGTGTTCCGCACGTACGGCAGCTCCCAGTCGTGCTTCCACACCCGCACCCGGTCGGCGATGCCGGCGTAGACGAAGTTCATCGAGCCCATGTTGAGCGAGGCGAGCTCGGGGCTGAACCGGACCGCGGCGGCGAGCCGCTGCTCCGTCGTCATGGCGGAGGAGCCGCCGGTGGTGAGGTTGACCACCGCGTCGCACCGGTCGAGGATCGGCGGCACGATCTCCTCGAAGATCTCCGCCTCGAAGGCGGGCCGGCCGTCGCCGGGGTGCCGGGCGTGCAGGTGGATGACGGCCGAGCCGGCCTGCGCCGCCTCGACCGCGGACTCCACGATCTCCTTCGGCGTCAGCGGCAGGTGGTCGCTCTGCGACGGCACGTGCACCGAGCCGGTGACGGCGGTGCTGATGATCACCTTGGGCGCGGTGATCACGACGGGCGCTCGTCGTCGAGGCCGAGCAGGTAGGCCGGGTTGTCGGCGACCATCCGCCGGACGTCCTTCTCGCTCACGCCGTGGTCGAGCAGCGCCTGCACGATCCACAGGTAGCCGTCGACCGGCAGCGGGTTGCCCTGCTGGCCCAGGTCGGAGCCGATGGTGGTGCGCTCCGGGCCGATCCGCTCGATCCAGCCGACCAGCTGCTCGATCGGCCAGTCCGGCTGGGCCACGTCCGGGTGGTACATCGCGATCTCGTGCTCGACGAAGGCGCCCATCCCGAGTAGCTCCTCCACGTCGGACTCGGCGGCGCCGACGATGAAGTCCGGGTGCTGCACGAGCAGCCGGCGCACGCCCTGCTCCACCGCCACCTCGAAGAGCGCCTTCTGCGAGGCGACGTCGAGGTGCCCGCCGGTGAGCAGGGCGCCGGCCTCGGCCACGACCCGGGTCACCTGCACCGTCGCCGCCGACACCGCGCCGGCGTCGTCGAAGATCGACACCTCCTCCTCCAGCAGGTCCAGGCCGGAGGTGGGGAAGCCGTGCGCGTGGGCGTGGTGGTCGATGTGCTGGCGGGCCGAGACGGTGGGCGCCCACACGCACCGGCCGCCCATCCGCAGGCTCATCGCCACCGCGGACGGGTTGATCCCGCCGACCTCGGAGTTCAGCGCCACGCCGCCGTACACCGGGGTCGGCGCGGCGGTGAGCGGGCCGGCCATCGCCAGCAGGTCCATCACGGTGTTGTGGTGGTGCGACTTGACCAGGATCGCGCGCAGCCCGATGCGGGCGGCGTCGTGAGCGGCCTCCACGTGGTTGATCCGCCGCGGGAACGGGCTGGGACCCGAGTGGCAGTGCAGGTCGACGGCTCCGTCGAGCACCCGCATCACCGCTGCGCTGGGAGTGATGGTCATCGACGCCCTCTCTGTTCGCTTTGTGAACGACGAGTTCAGAATACGAACGGACCCGGCGGGTGTCTATACGTCGCAGGGCGGGCGCCGGGCGCGGGAAATTCGCTGCACATGCCATTGCGTAACATCGCGTTCACAAGCTATGGTCCGCATGCCGGACATCATGACCACGAAGTGAACGTCCGGCGAGCCGCCGAAGATCGCCGCGAAGGGGACGAGCATGGACGCCGAGCCAGTCGACGACGCCGCCCGTCCCGGCCCGGCGGCCGCGCCCGAGGGCGGGCGCGGCGACACCTCCATCCAGTCCATCGACCGCGCCGCCGAGATCCTGGCGCTGTTCAACCAGGACACCCAGCACCTCTCCGTGGCGATCGTCTCCGAGCGGCTCGGGCTCAACCGGACGACCGCGCACCGCTATCTCGCGTCGCTGCAGAGCTCCGGGTTCCTCAGCAAGCACCGCGGGCCCGGGCCGCTGCTCGACCAGCTCTCCGCCTTCGTGTTCAGCCGGCGTGACGTGCTCACGCTGGCCCCACCGATCATGCGCCAGCTCTCCGACCGCACCGGCCTGACCGTCGTGCTCAGCCTCCTCGGGCACTCCGGGCCGGTGGTGACGCTGGTGGAGGAGGCCGCGGTCGGCAACATCGTGCTGACCGTCCGCATCGGCACCGTGCTGGAGGCGAAGTCCTCCCAGGCACGCGTGCTCTACGCATTCCAGTCCGATCCCGCCGTCGTCGCCCGCCACCTGTCCGCCCTGGACGAGGCGGACGGGATCATGGAGCGGGCCGAGCTGGCGACCGCTCGCCGCGACCGGCTCGCATGGGCAGACGCATCACATCTCGGCCACGCCGCCGTCGCGGCACCCGTCTTCGGTGCCCGCGACATCCAGGCGGCGATGGCCCTGCTCGGAACCGCGCAGATGCTGCCCTCCACGGAGCGTTCCGCGGAGGCCGTCAGCCTGCTTCGCGAGGCCGCCGACAAGCTGAGCCAGCTCGTCGGCGCGCCGCCGAGTGCGCGGTCCTGAGGGGTATCGCATCCGACAGCCACCCCCAGGCGCCCCACCGTGGGCGCCGGCAGGAGGTACCTCGCATGTCCCACCGGGCTCTCCCCAGACGCAGACTTCCCTTACGACTCCTCGCCGCCGCGGCCGCCCTCGCCACCGCCGGCACCCTGGCCGCCTGCGGCGGCGACTCCGGCGCCGGGACCGGCGCCGACGAGAACGAGAAGGTCGAGCTGACCTACGTGTCCTACGGCGGCACCGGTCAGGACGGCATGATCAAGAACTGGCAGCAGCCCTACACCGCGCTGCACCCGAACGTCACCTTCGTCAACGCCTCGCCGCCCGACGCGGCGCAGGTCAAGGCCCAGGTCCAGGCCGGCGTGGTGCAGTGGGACCTGGTCTCGACCGCGCCCTGGCTGGCCAGCCAGAACTGCGGCACGCTCTACGAGAAGCTCACCGTCCCCGACGTCGACCCGGCCCAGTTCGGCCCCGGCGTGCTCGGCGAGTGCCACATCCCGGACTTCGCCTACTCCCTGGTGTTCGCCTACAACGCGGAGAAGTGGCCGGACCCGGCCACCGCGCCGAAGAGCATCAAGGACTTCTTCGACACCGCCAGGTTCCCTGGCAAGCGCGGCGTGGTGCCGGCGCTGCAGGACGGGATCCTCGAGTGGGCGCTCATGGCCGACGGCGTCGCGCCGGACCAGGTCTACCCGGTCGACGTGCCGCGCGCCCTGGCCAAGTGGGAGTCGATCCGCTCGTCGACCACCTGGGCGGCGAACGTCGGCGCACTGCTGCAGCTGGTGACGTCGAAGCAGGTCGACATGCAGATCATGGTGCAGGCCCGCAACCAGGCCGCCCTCGACGCCGGCGCGAAGATCGTGCCGGTCTGGGACATCACCATGACCAGCGTCGACGGCCTGGCGATCCCCAAGGGCTCGCCGAAGAAGGCCGCCGCCGAGCGGTTCATGAGCTTCATCCTCAAGCCGGAGCAGCAGCAGAAGATCTCCGAGGCGATCGGGGTCGCCCCGTCCAACCTGCTGTCGAAGCCCAACTACACCGAGAACGGCGCGAAGATCAACACCTTCGGCCCGGCCAACACCGGCAAGAGCGTGCCTGTCGACGCGGTCTGGTGGGGCAAGAACTGGAACCAGATCTCGGCCGACTTCACCAAGTGGCTCAACGCCTGAGCCGCGAACACCGGAGACGCTGATGACGACGTCACGACCGCGGTGGCTGCCCCGTCCGGGCTGGCTGCTCATCGTCCCGGCGGCGCTGCTGCTCGGCGGCACGCTCGGAATGCCCCTCTGGCAGAGCTTCTGGCGCAGCGTGCACACGGTGGTCCCGGTGGGGGAGCCGGGCACCGCCCAGCTGACCCTGGAGCACTACCGCGCGCTGTTCACCGACGGGGTCACGCTGCGCGTGCTGGCCCGGACCGGGAAGGCCGCCGCGATCGTGACGGTCGTCGCCCTGCTGCTCGGCTACCCCTACGCCTATCTCATGACCCGGGTCGGGGCGCGCGCCCGCTCCGTGCTGGTGGTCCTGGTGCTCATGCCGTTCTGGACCTCGGCCCTGGCCCGCAACTTCGGCTGGCTCGTCCTGCTCTACGACGGCGGGCTCGTGCAGCGCTTCCTCGGGCTGTTCGGCCTCGGCGACGTCGTGCTCTACGGCACCGCCACCGGCGTGACGCTCGCGATGAGCCAGGTGCTGCTGCCGTACATGGTGCTGCCGCTGTACAGCTCGCTCGGCGGCATCGACCGGCGGCTGCTGCTCGCCGCCCGCAGCCTCGGCTCGCCGCCGCTGGTGGCGTTCTGGAAGGTGTACTGGCCGCTGTCGCGCGGCGGCGTCGCGGCCGGGATGATCCTCGTGTTCACCCTGGCCTGCGGCTTCTACGTGACGCCGGCCCTGATCGGCTCGCCGCGCGAGTCGCTGGTCGCGCAGCTGCTCGGCCAGCGCACCACCCAGTTGCTCGACTTCGCCGGTGCCGGCGCGCTCGGCACCCTGGTCCTGGTCGTGACCCTGGTCCTGGTGGCCTGGGCCAACCGGGTCGGCGGGTCGATGGCGACGATCGGCGCCGGCTTCGCCGGCCAGACGAGGAGCGCCCGATGACCGCCGTCGCACCACCCCGCGAACCCGCCGACGCCCCCGCCCCGGTCCGGCGGCGCGGCCTGCGGGGCCGCCGCGGCCGGACCGACCCGGTGCCCGTCTGGCTCTGGGTCGCCGGCGTGGTCGTGGCCGTCTACCTGGTCCTGCCGACGCTCATCGTCATCCCGATGAGCTTCTCCGAGGCCACGACGTTCGTGTTCCCGCCCAAGGGGAACTCCCTGTGGCTGTACCGCAACTTCTTCACCAACGACCGCTGGCTCGACGCGCTGCGCAACTCGCTGATCGTCGCGGTCCTCGCCGCCGGCCTGGCCACGGTCGTCGGCACCGCCGCCGCGCTCGGCCTCGACCAGCTGCGCGGCCGGGTCGCGCGGCTGGTCCGCTCCGCGCTGATGTTCCCGATCCTCACCCCGTCCATCGTCATCGCGACAGCGGTCTACATCTCGTTCCTGCGGTGGCACCTCACCGGCACCCTGACCGGCTACGTCCTCGCCCACGCGGCGCTCGCCTCACCGCTGGTGCTGGTCAGCGTGACCAGCGCGCTGGCCACCTTCGACGCCACCTACCTGCGCGCGTCGGCGTCGCTGGGCGCCTCGCCGTGGCGTGCGTTCGTCACCGTCACCCTGCCGCTCATCAGCCGCGGCGTGGCGACCGGGGCGGTGCTCGCCTTCGTCACCTCCTTCGACGAGGTCGTCATCGCGCTGTTCCTGCGCTCGCCGAAGTTCCAGACCCTGCCCGTGCAGATGTACAACAGCGTCGTGGTGGACATCGACCCCACCATCGCCGCCTCGTCCAGCCTCATCGTGGTGACCGTCAGCCTCATCTTCCTGGTGGCGCTGCTGGCCGGCGCCCGCAAGCGTCGTTAGGAGCAGGGCAGTGACCATCCTGATCGGCAAGACGCCGGCGACCGCCGGACCGGAGGCCGCCGCGGGCGGCGCGGGCGCGCAGATCCGGCTGGAGCGCGTCACGAAGGACTTCGGGCTGGCCAGCCCCGCCGTCGACGGCGTGTCGCTGACCATCGAGCCCGGCGAGTTCATGACGCTGCTCGGCCCGAGCGGGTCCGGCAAGACGACCACGCTGAACCTCATCGCCGGCTTCGAGTCGCTGACGTCGGGCACGATCCGCCTGGACGCACAGGACGTGAGCACGCTGCCGGCGCACCGGCGCAACCTCGGCATCGTGTTCCAGAACTACGCGCTGTTCCCGCACCTGACCGTCGCCGGTAACATCGCCTACCCGCTGCGCGAGCGCAAGGTGCCCAGGGCGGAGATCGAGCGGCGGGTCGCCGAGGTGCTCGAGCTGGTCCAGCTCAAGGGCCGCGACCAGCACTACCCCGCGCAGCTGTCCGGCGGGCAGCAGCAGCGGGTCGCCCTGGCCCGGGCGATCGTGTTCCACCCGCGGGCGCTGCTGCTCGACGAGCCGCTCGGCGCCCTCGACCGCAACCTGCGGGCCGCGCTGCAGCTGGAGATCCGGCGCATCCACCGGGAGGTGGGCACGACCCTCGTGTTCGTGACCCACGACCAGGAGGAGGCGATGAACCTGTCCGACCGGATCGCGCTGTTCCACGACGGGCGCATCGAGCAGGTCGGCTCGCCCGAGACCCTGTACGGCGCGCCGGAGACCCTGTTCACCGCGCGGTTCCTCGGCGACTCGACGGTCTTCCCGCTCGGCGGGCAGCCGCTCACCGGTCCGGTGACGTGGGAGGGCGAACGGTGGGCGGTCGACGCCGCCACCGTGGCCGCACGCGCGCACGAGGGCGGGCCCACCGCGCTCGTCGTGCGGCCGGAGGCGGTCGGCGTCGTGCGCGACCGCGCGCAGGTGCCGGCCGGCGCCAACGCGGTGCGGGCCCGCGTGCGCGACATCGAGTACATGGGCGCCCACCGCATGCTCCAGCTCGCCGTCGGCGAGGACGTCGCCGGGCGGGCGCAGATCCCGGCCGCGGACCGCAGCTACACCCTCGGCGACGACGTCGTCGCCTGGTGGCGCCCGGACGCCCAGCGGATCGTGGCCGCATGACCGCCACGATCCCCGCCTGGTCGGCCGGGCTCTCCACACCGTCGTACGGGCTGGTGCGCGCGCCGGGCCAGATCGTCTTCGGCGAGGGCTGCTCGGCCGGGCTGGGCGACCTCGTCACCCGGCTCGGCACCCGGGTCCTGGTCTGCACCGACCGGCGGATGGGCGACGACCCCGCGTTCCGCTCCCTGGTCGACAGCCTGACCCGGGCCGGGGCGACCGTGACCGTGTACACCGGGGTCGAGTCGGAGCTGCCGGTGCCCTCCATCGAGGCGTGCGTCGACCGGCTCGGGGCCGGCGAGCCGGACGTCATCGTCGGGGTGGGCGGCGGCAGCTCGATGGACTTCGCGAAGGCGCTCGCCGTCCTGCTCACGCACGGCGGGTCGCTGCGCGACTACTACGGCGAGCTCAGGGTGCCCGGGCCGACGTACCCCGTCGTCGCGGTGCCCACCACCGCCGGCACCGGGTCGGAGGTCACGCCCGTCGCCGTCGTCACCGACCCGGACCAGGTGCTCAAGGTCGGCATCGCCAGCCCGTACCTCATCCCGGCCGTCGCGGTCGTCGACCCCGTGCTGACCTACGGCTGCCCGCCCGCGCTGACCGCGCACACCGGCGCCGACGCGCTCGCGCACTGCGTCGAGGCGTTCACCGCCGTGCGCCGCCCCGCCGAGACCGCCGCGCTCGCGACCAGCCGTGTCTTCGTCGGCAAGACCGTGCTCACCGACCTGTACGCGCTGGCCGGCATCGAGCTCATCGCCCGCAGCCTGCGCCGCGCCGCGTCGGCCGCGCCCGACGACGAGGCCCGGCGGGACATGGCGCTCGCCGCGCTCTACGGCGGGCTCGCCTTCGGCACGGCCGGCACCGCGGCGGCGCACGCGCTGCAGTACCCGATCGGTGCCCTGACCCACACCTCCCACGGCGAGGGCGTCGGCCTGCTGCTGCCGTTCGTGATGGCCTACAACGCGTCGCCGGAGCTCGCCACGGTCGCCGCCGTCCTGGGCGCGGACGACGCGGTCACCGCCGTGCGGCAGCTCATGCTCGACGTCGGCATCCGCCCGACCCTCGCCGACCTCGGGCTGCGCGCCGACCAGATCGACTGGGTCGCCGCGAGCACCATGCGGGTGACCCGGCTGCTGGACAACAATCCCCGGCCCGTCGGCGAGGCGGCCGCGCGGGCGATCGTCGCCGGCGCGTTCGCCGGAGACCTGAGCCTCGGAGGTACCGCGTGAGCCTGCCCACGGAGCTCCTGGAGCGCCCGCATCTGTACATCAAGGGCGCGTGGGTGCCCGCGGCGAGCGGCCGCCCCGGCATCGACGTCGACGACCCGTCCACCGGCACCCGGCTCGGCGGGGTCGCCGACGCCGGCCCGGCCGACGCGATCCGCGCCGTCGACGCCGCCGCCGACGCGCTGCCGGCCTGGTCGGCGACGAGCCCGCGGGAGCGGGCCGAGATCCTGCGCGAGTGCTTCGCGGTCATGATGCGCAACCGCGACACCCTGGCCGGGCTGATGCGCGCCGAGAACGGCAAGACGCTCGCCGACGCGCTCGGCGAGGTCGACTACGCCGCCGAGTTCTTCCGCTGGTTCAGCGAGGAGGCCGTGCGCATCGGCGGCGACCTGCGCCTGGCCCCGAGCGGCGCCAACCGGATCCTCGTGCAGCAGCAGCCGGTCGGGGTGTCGCTGCTCATCACGCCGTGGAACTTCCCGGCGGCGATGGCGACCCGCAAGCTCGCCCCGGCCCTGGCGGCCGGCTGCACGACCGTGCTCAAGCCGTCGGAGCTGACCCCGCTCACCGCGTACCTCGTGGCCGAGCTGATGACCGAGGCCGGCGTCCCGCCGGGCGTGGTCAACGTCATCACCTCCACCGAGAACCCGGTCGTCGTGGCCGGGATGCTGCACGACCCCCGGGTGCGCAAGCTGTCCTTCACCGGCTCCACCGCCGTCGGGCGGCTGCTGCTCGCGCAGGCGGCCGACCAGATCGTCAGCTGCTCGATGGAGCTCGGCGGCAACGCGCCGTTCATCGTCCTGCCCGACGCCGACGTCGAGCAGGCCGTCGACGGGCTGATGGTCGCGAAGATGCGCAACGGCGGGCAGGCCTGCACCGCGGCGAACCGGGTGTACGCCCACGCCGCCGTGCGGGACCGGGTGGTGGCCGAGCTGTCCCGGCGGATGGGGGAGCTGGTCGTCGGCACCACCTGCGCGCCGGTCATCACCGCCGCCGCCCGCGACCGGATCGTGTCGCTCGTCGGCGGCGCCGTGCGCGGCGGCGCCTCCGTCGTCACCGGCGGGCGCTCCGCCGACCGGCCCGGCTGGTACGTCGAGCCCACCGTCGTCGACGCCACCCCGCCCGGCAGCGAGATGATGCGCACCGAGATCTTCGGCCCGGTGGCCGCGGTCGCCGCGTTCACCGACGTCGACGAGGTGGTCGCCGCGGCCAACGCCACGCCCTACGGCCTCGCCGCCTACGTCTACACCGGCGACCTGCGGGCCGGCCTCGCCCTCGCCGACCGGATCGAGGCCGGTATGGTCGCGGTCAACCGCGGGCTCGTCTCCGACCCGGCGGCGCCGTTCGGCGGGGTCAAGCAGAGCGGCCTGGGCCGCGAGGGCGGCCGGCACGGCATCGAGGAGTTCCTGGAGACGAAGTACGTGGCCGTGGCGTGGTGAGGGAGCGGGACATGTGGCCGACCTACGCGGAGCTGGAGGCGGTGTCGTCGCCGGCCTCGGCCTGGCACGTCTTCGGCCCGGACGACGAGCTGGGCACGATCAACTTCCTGACGCCGGAGGTGCGCCGCCGGGCCGCGACGCTCGTGCGCACCGGCCGCACGTTCAACCTCGACTACGCCCTCGACGCCTTCGAGCCGTTCCCGTCGGGGACGCGTTCGCCGTACCGCCACTCGCTCTTCTCCAACAACCCGCTGCACTTCGACGACTGGGTCGACTCGTTCTACCTCCAGGCGACCTCCCAGATCGACGGGCTGCGGCACATCGGGTACCCCGGCCGCGGCTTCTACAACGGCCACACCGCGGACGAGTTCCAGCCGCACACCCCGACGCTGGGCATCCAGCGCTGGGCCGACGCCGGCATCGTCGGTCGGGGCGTGCTGCTCGACGTGGAGCGGCACCTGGCCGCGGCCGGCCGCCCGATCGACCCGACCGCGGCGACCTACCTGACGGTCGACGACCTCGAGGCGACCGCCCGCGCGCAGGGCGTCGAGTTCGCCGACGGCGACATCCTCCTCATCCGTACCGGTTGGGCCGAGCACTGCCGGCTGCACATGGACGCCGACGCCCGCCGCGCGTTCAAGCACGACATCCGGTTCCCCGGCCTGACCCAGAGCCGCGACATGGTGGCCTGGCTGTGGGACCACCACTTCGCGCTGGTGGCGTCGGACAACCTGGGCGTGGAGGCGGCGCCGAACCGCCCCGGCAACGAGTGGGAGCTGCCCGGCCAGGCGGTCCCGGCCAAGGGCGTCGACCACAACGGCAGCATCCACCGCCCGCTGATCGCGCTGCTCGGCCTGGCCCTGGGCGAGATGTGGGCCCTGCACGACCTGGCCGCCGACTGCGCGGCCGACGGCGTCTACGAGTTCCTGCTCACTGCCAAGCCCCTGAACCTGGTCGGCGGGGTCGGCTCCACCGCCAACGCGCTGGCCGTCAAGTAAATCGGGTGGTGGGCGGCGCCGCCGGGGTGCTATCCAGGTCCGGTGACCGCCGTTGAGTCGTAGCCTGCACACCGACCCGTACCCGGTCCGGGCCCAACGCCGGACCGGTTCGCCCGTGCCCGTCCGGGTCGGCCCGCCGCGCCGCGGGTTCGTGCACCCGGCGGGGCCCGGCGACGTCGCGCGGGTCCTGGCCTTCTTCGGGCCGGCCGCCTGCTACGGCCTGCGCGGTGTCGAGCTGCGGCAGCGCCCGGCCGGGGCCGGCCTGGCCGTCGCGGCGCTGCGGGTCCCGGGGCTCGTGGTGCTGTTCGAGCAGCCCGCGCCGCCGTGGGTGCTGCCGGGCCGGCTCACCGACGACCGGCTCGAGCGCGCGGGTGCAGTGGTCGCGGCCGGTCCGGCCGGCACGCTGGTCGAGTGGCCCGGGGACACGCTGCGCGACTTCGTGCTCTTCGACGGGCTCATGCACGAGATCGGGCACCACACGATCCAGCACGCCGCGCGCAAGCGGCACACCCGCGCCATGCGCACCGCCGACCACGAGCGGCGCGCGGACGCGTACGCCGCCCGGGCCCGGCAGGAATGGTCGGCGCGGTGGTGAGGCTCGTCGGCGACGGCGTGGAGAACCCGGCCAACGCGGCGGCGCTGGTCGAGGCCGCCCGGATGTTCGCCGTGCCGTGTGCCTTCCGGGACAGCCGCGGCCTCGCCGGGCAGCTGCCCGACCTGTCCACAGTGGACACCGACGGGCTGCTCGCGCAACGGATCGTGGCGGTGGACAACGCGCCCGGGGCCGAGTCCGTGTACCGCACCGCGCCCGCCCCGGCCGGCGCGTCCGTCGTGGTCGGCAACGAGCGGCACGGCATCCGCCCGGACGTCCTGCGCGCCGCGGCGCGGACCGTGCACATCCCGATGCCCGGCCGCGGCGTGAACACCCTCAACGTGGCCACCGCGGCGGCCGTCGCCCTGTACTACCTGCTCGACGCCCACGGCCGCCGCCAGGCCCGGGCGCCGCGCCCCGAGTCGCACCGCCCGGCCCTGCTGCTCGCCGCCCCGCGCGACCACGTCGAGGCCGGCAGCTCGCTGCGCTCGGCGGCCGCGTTCGGCTGGCCGGTCGTCACCGTCGACGACCGGGAGAAGGTGTGGTTCGGCACGCCGCGCCCGGTGCGCACCGAGGCCCGGGCCGCGGCCCGCAGCCACCGCAACCCGCTGCGCGTCGCCCCGGCCGGCGACGCCTGGTCCCCGCCGCCCGGCACCCGGGTGGTCGTCTGCACACCGGACGCCGACGGGCCGCCCCTGCACCGCACCGAGCTGACCGGCCCCGGCACCGTCCTCGTCGTCCCGGACGGCGACGGCTGGACGGCGCCCCCGGACGCCGAGTTCGCCCGCGTCGCCGTCCCGGGCGAGCCGGGCCGCTACCGCCTGCTCACCGGCATCGTCCTGGCCGAGGCGGCCCGCCAGCTGGGACCCCGGCCCGCGGGCACCGCCCGGCCGCCCCGCCGCGGCCTGTCGTACGGCAGCGCCGTGGCCCGGACCGCCCCGGACGCGGACCTCGTCCTGCCGTGGGAGCTGCTGGAGTACTGAACGCTTCCCGGTGCGAAGGCGACTGCTACCGGGTGGCGGGCGCCGTGCTGACCACGTCCGTGCGCACCTGGGCCGGGACCTTGACGCGCACGTCGAGCCAGCGCGCGGTCCACCAGAGGAAGGCCAGAACCGCCAGCCAGCTCGCGCCGCTCAGCGCCAGGTAGCTCCAGTGGGCGTGGTGGCCGGCCCAGACGAGCACCACCCACAGCGCGGTCGTCCAGGTCACGTTCACCGCCACGAGCGCGGCCACGGCGAGGCGGGGGAGCACGGTCAGCACCGCGCCCAGCGCGACGAACAGCAGGGCCATCATCGCGTACGAGCCCTGGAAGATCGTCGGGCTCGTCCCCGGCTCGCCCGGGCCGAACAGCAGCAGCGGCCAGATCACCAGGGTCAGGCCGGCGACCGCCGCCATCGGCTTGAGACTTGCCACGTCGAGCACCCGTGACAGGCGGCGGCGCAGCGCCGGCACCAGCAGCAGCACCAGCGCGAGGTTGCACACGCCGAGGCCGAAGAGGACGAAGAACATCTCCTCCGCGCGCAGGATGCCGAGCGGGCCCGGGCCGGCCAGGTGCGGCCCGTGCAGCCGGTCGCCGAAGAGGGTCAGGACGTTCGTCCACTTGTTGTGCAGGATCTCGCCGAGGCTCAGCTTCCCGTAGGAGTCGGCGACCAGCTCGCCCAGCGACCGGCGGTCCGGGCCGAACGCCGGCTGCCACACGCCGGCGAAGTGCCACTTCAGCAGCTGGTCGCCGGGCGGGTCGACGATGCGCTGGTACGCCGTCCAGGGCGCCTGCAGCGCCAGCGCGCCCGCGGCGGCCAGGCCGGCGTGCTGCCACGACGGGCGGCGCCGCAGCAGGAGCAGCCCCATCGGCAGCAGCGTGAACGCCACCCCCGCGTGGGCCACCAGGCCCGCCCCGGCCGCGACGCCGGCGAGGGCCCACATCGAGCGGGCCGGGCGGCCGTAGAACAGCAGCGCGAACGCGGTCAGCGTCAGGGCCGCGGCGAGGAGCTTGGGCCAGACGAAGACGCTGTTGTACACGAAGAAGCCGGTGAACAGGAACATCGTCAGCACGGCGACCAGGCGGTACCCGCTCAGCCGCAGGATCCGCAGCAGCGCCCACACGGCCGGCAGGCACAGCGCCTGCAGGAGCACGGCGAGCGTCTGGTACCCCAGCAGGTGGAAGCGGCCCGGCCCGGTGACGGGGGTCTGCATGAGGACCGCGCCGGACTGCAGCGGGGGACGGGCGCTCGCCTGCCAGTCCCAGACCGGCGTGCGGGGATGGCGGTTCAGGACGTTGTCGGCGAAGATCTGCGGCAGGACGTTGTCCCCGGTCAGGCCGGTGAGGTGGCAGGCCTCGTTGAGGCCGCTCAGCACCGGGCGCACCGTGCAGCCGAAGGTGGCGGTGACGAGGAAGAGCGTCACGAGGTACAGCAGGATCAGCGGCGCCGCCACGTCGACCGAGCCGAGCAGCGCCCGGTACCGCGGCCGCAGCGCCAGCAGCGCGACACCGGCCGCGGCGAGCGCCGCGGTGAGGTAGCTGTAGGTCTCGCCGGCCGTGCGGTTGGCGAGGTAGATCCAGACCGCGGCGTAGCTGAGCACCGCGCCGACCACCCCGGCGACGGGCACCACGAGGTAGCGGGCGATCAGGTCCCGGCGGGCGAGCTCGGCCCCGGCGACGAGGCCGGGCGCCAGCAGCCAGGCGGCCTGGACCAGCAGCAGGAACGGCGAGTAGAGCCCAGAGGGCACAGCGACCTCCCCGGGATCGCGCCACGTGCGTGTGAGCGCAACGTATCGACGCGAATACCGGGGGCGTGGCACAACAGGGACGAGTTCACCCGCGGCCCCGGTTGCGTGCCCGTCCGGGTGACCGCGGCCCGCCGGACCCGTCACCCGCCCCGGGCGGTGCACGCGGGTTGCACGCCGGCTGCCGGCGCCGCCCCGGACACTGCGGGATCACTGAGAGGACCTGAGAGGAGGAGAACGTGAGACTGGCCAGATACACGATCCGGGCCGCGGTGGTGCTCGTCGTGGCAGCCCTGCCGCTGGTCGCCGCGGCGCCGGCCGGCGCGGCGAGTGCCGACCGGCGGATCATCGTCTACTCGACCACGAGCTGACCGCTCAGGCGCCCGGCTCGCCGTCGACGCGTTGCCACACGACGCGGACGTGTTCCTGGGCGAGCCGGGCCGCCTTCTCGGCGTCGCGGTCGCGGAAGACGTCGAGCAGGGGCAGGTGCGAGCGGGCCACCTCGTCCTCGGCGAAGTACACCTTGTTGGAGATCGCGGTGAAGCCGCGCAGCACCGGCTCCACCAGGGTCCACATCCGCGGCAGCAGCGGGTTGCCGGACAGCTCGAACACCGAGCGGTGGAAGGCCACGTCGGCCTCGATCACGCCCGGCCGGTCGCCGGCCCGCGACGCCTCGAACATCCGGTCGACGCTGGCCTGGAGCGCGTCGAGCGCGTCGTCGGGGGCGTGCGCGCAGAACTCGCGGGCGGCCACCGCCTCCAGGGCCTCGCGAACCAGGTACGACCGGCGGGCCTGCTCGTCGCTCAGCTCGGCGACGTAGGTCCCGCGGCGCGGCAACTGCAACACCAGGCCCTCGTGCGCCAGCCGGCGCAGCGCGTCGCGGACCGGCGCCTGCGAGACCCCGAACGACCGGGCCATCTCCGCCTCGACCAGCCGCTCGCCGGGCGTCAGGGTGCCGGCCACGATGTCGGCGCGGATCGCGGTGTAGATCTGGTCGCTCAGCAGGCCCGTGACGAGCGGTGCGCGCTGCGGTGTGTTGTCGGCCAACCCAGGTTCCTCCCCGTGAGGCTAACGATAGTCGATTTTATCCGCGGTTCAGTGTGAATGCCGAGGCACGTCGTGGCCACTGCCGCCGACCAGGAAGTCGAGGTCGGCGCCGCTGCTCGCGGGCAGGACGTGGGCAATGTACAGCGACGTCCAGCCCCGCGTCGCCGGCCGCGGCGGCGGCGTCCAGACGGCCCGGCGCCGGGCCAGCTCGGCGGGGTCGACGAGCAGGTCGAGCCGGCGCTGCGCCACGTCGATCCGGATCAGGTCGCCGGTCTCGACGAGCGCGAGCGGGCCGCCCTCGGCCGCCTCCGGCGCGGTATGCAGGACGCAGGCGCCGAAGCCGGTCCCGCTCATCCGCGCGTCGGAGATCCGCAGCAGGTCGGTCACCCCCTGCTCCAGCAGGCGCCGCGGGATCGGCATGTTGCCCACCTCGGGGAAGCCCGGGTAGCCCTTCGGCCCGGCGTTGCGCACCACGAGCACGGTATCCGCGGTGACCGGCAGGTCCAGGTCCTCGCACACGGCCGCGTAGTCCTCGATCCGGTCGAACACCAGGGCCGGGCCGGTGTGCTGCAGCAGGTGCGGCGAGGCGGCCGAGACCTTGAGCACGGCCCCGTCCGGGGCGAGGCTGCCGCGCAGCACGGCGGTGCCCGCCCCCGGCGGCTGGAACGGCCGGTCGCGCGGCGTGATGACCTCGGGGTTCCAGCAGGTGGCGCCGGCCAGGTTGGCGCCGACCGTGGTGCCGGCGACGGTCATGGGGGAGTGGTCGAGCAGGTCGCCCAGCTCGGCCATGAGCGCCGGCAGGCCGCCGGCGTAGTAGAAGTCCTCCATCAGGAACCGGCCCGACGGCATCATGTCGGCCAGCACCGGCACGTCGCGGGTGAGGGTGTCGAAGTCGTCGAGGGCGAGGTCGACGCCGGCCCGCCCGGCCAGGGCGAGGAGGTGCACGACGGCGTTGGTCGAGCCGCCGAGCGCGGCGTTGACCCGCACGGCGTTCTCGAAGGCGGCCCGGGTGAGGATGTGCGAGGGCCGCAGCCCCTCGCGGGCCAGGGCGACCGCCCGCCGCCCGGCCTGGTGGGCCACGACGGTGCGGCGGGAGTCGACGGCCGGGATCGCGGCCGACCCCGGCAGCTGCATCCCGAGGGCCTCGGCCAGGCAGGCCATCGTCGAGGCCGTGCCCATCGTCATGCAGTGCCCGGGGCTGCGGGCCATGCACGCCTCGGCCTCGGCGAACTCGCCGGCGGTCATGGTGCCGGCCCGGACCTCCTCGCTGAAGCGCCACACGTCGGTGCCGGAGCCGATGTCGCGGCCGCGGAACTTGCCGTTGAGCATCGGCCCGCCGGTCACCATGATGGCCGGGACGTCGACGCTGGCCGCGCCCATGAGCATCGCGGGGGTCGTCTTGTCGCACCCGGCGAGCAGCACCACGGCGTCGATCGGGTTGGCCCGGATGTTCTCCTCGACCTCCATCGACAGCAGGTTGCGGTACAGCATCGTGGTGGGCCGCATGAGCGCCTCACCGAGCGACATCGTGGGGAACTCCAGCGGGAACCCGCCGGCCTCCCACACGCCGCGCTTGACCGCCTCGGCGACCGAGCGCAGGTGGGCGTTGCACGGGGTGAGCTCGGAGGCGGTGTTGGCGATGCCGACGACGGGCCGCCCGTCGAAGACCTCCGACGGGAAGCCCTGGTTGCGCATCCACGAGCGGTGGATGAACCCGTTGCGCCCCTCGGCCGCGAACCACTCCGAACTGCGCAGCGGCAGCATCACAGCACCCCGAACGTGGCGAGGGCCTCGGTGCTCGACATGCCGCCCTCGATCGCGGCCCGCACCTTGTTCTCGCTGGTCGCCTTGGCCAGGGCCAGCTCCAGCACCTCGTCCTCGATGCCGGCGGGCACGATGACCACGCCGTCGACGTCGGCGACGACGAGGTCGCCCGGGTGGACCGCGACCCCGCCGATCTCGATCGGGATCCGGTAGTCCACGACCGTGGCCCGGACCGCGGCGTCCTGGGCGTAGGCGCCGCGGCTGAAGACCGGCCACTGCTGGGCGAGCACCCGCGGGGTGTCGCGGTGGTAGCCGTCGATGACGGCGCCGGCCGCGCCGCGCACCCGGGCGGTGGTGGTCAGCAGCTCGCCCCAGGCGGCGCACTCCAGCCGGCCGGAGCGAGCGAGGTACACCTCGTCGGGCTCAAGCTGGTCGAGGGCCTCGGTCAGCCGGCCGAACGGCCGGTCCTGCGGCCCGAACACGTCGGCGATGAGCACCGGCATGGCGCGGCCGACGAGCCGCATGCCGGGGTCCAGCGGCCGGATGTGCGGGGGCAGGATCTGGTGCCGCCGGCCGAGCTGGTCGAGCACGTCGCCCAGCACGGGGGTGTACAGCAGCTGCTTGATGCTTTCGAACGAGACGCTGGTCAATGGTCAGCCTTTCACGGCGCCGGCGGTGAGCCCGGCGATGATGCGGCGCTGGAAGACGAGGACGACGAGGACGATGGGGACGCAGACCACGACGCCGGCCGCCATCTGCTGCCCGAACGGCTGCTGGAACTGCGAGGAGCCGGCCAGGCGGGCGATGGCGACGGTGACGGGGCTGGCATTGGCGGTGAGGCTCATCGAGCTGGCCACGAGGTACTCGTTCCAGACCGTGATGAACACGAGGATGGTGGTGGTGAAGACGGCCGGCGCGGCGATCGGCAGGATGACCCGCCGGAACGCCTGCGGGCGGCTGCACCCGTCGATCTGCGCGGCCTCCTCCAGCCCCCACGGCAGGTCGATGAAGAAGCTGGTGAGCACCCACACCGCCAGGGGCAGCGCGAAGCTCAGGTCGGGCACGACCAGCGCGGGGTACGTGTCGATCAGGCCCCAGTCGCTGAACAGCTTGAACATCGGCGTGACGAGCGAGATGCCGGGGAACATCGCGGCCGACAGCACCGCGCCGAGCACCAGGCCCTTGCCGCGGAAGCGCAGCCGGGCCAGGGCGTAGGCGGCGCTGACCGCCATCACCAGCGCGAGCAGCGTGGTGACGGAGGCGATGACGGCGCTGTTGCGCAGCGCGAGCAGGAAGCGGGCGTTGCCGCCGAGCACGTCGGCGTAGTTGGCCAGCGTCGGCGCGGCCGGCAGCGGGGCGTTGCTGAGGATGTCCTGCTCGCCGCGCAGGCTCGACACGACCATCCAGTAGAACGGCGCCAGGCTGTACACGGTCAGCAGGACGAGCCCGAGGGCGGTGCCCAGCCGCCGCCACCCGCGGCCCACGACCGACCTGCGGCTCCCGACCGACCTGCGGCTCCCGACCGGCCCGCGGCTCACGACCGGCCTCCGGCGATGCGGGCGCCGGTCGCCTTGATGAAGGCCAGGGCGACGAGGAAGATCAGCAGGAAGGTGAGGGTGGACAGGGCCGAGCCGTAGCCCACCCGCACCTGCCCGATTGCGAGCTGCTGGGTGAGCAGCGACAGCGTCGTGGTGCCGTTGGCGCCGTTGGTGAGGATCGCCGGCACGTCGTACATCCGCAGCGCGTCGAGGATCCGGAAGAGCACCGCCACGGCCGTCGCCGGCGCCAGCATGGGCAGCGTGACGCGGGTGAACCGCTTCCACGCGCCGGCGCCGTCGACCTTGGCCGCCTCGTACATCTCGCCGGGGATCGTCTGCAGGCCGGCGAGCAGCAGCAGCGCGACGAACGGGGCGGTCTTCCACACGTCGATGATCACGACGGCGGCCCGCGCCGGCCCTTCCGCGCCGGTCCACAGGGTCTCGGCGCCGGTGAGGGCGTTGACGACCCCGCCGGTGCTGAACATCCACTGCCACAGCACGGTGGCGACCGCGGTCGGCACGGCCCACGGCACCAGCACGCAGACCCGGGCGAACGCCTTGCCCCGCTTGAGCTGGTGCATGAACAGCGCCATCGCCAGGCCGACCGCGAGCTCCAGCGCGACGACGACGAGGGTGAACCCGCCCGTGGTGGCGGCCGCGGACCAGAAGCGGCCCGCGTCGGCGCCCCACAGCGCCCGCGCGTAGTTGTCCACGCCCACGAACTCGGGCACGCCCGCGATCGGGTCGGAGAACAGCGACAGGTTGACGGCGAGCAGTAGGGGGTAGCCGATCACCAGGGCGAGCACCAGCAGCGTGGGCAGGAGCAGCCCGGCCGCGGACAGCCCGTCGAGGCGTCGCCTCGTCGTCGTCGCGCCGCTCACTGCCGGGCCAGGGCTTCCGTCACGGCGGTCTGGAGCTTGGCCACGGCGTCCTCGGCCGTCCCGCTGCCCTGCAGAGCGGCGTAGGCGGACTCCTGGACCGCGAGGGACAGGCCGGCCCAGTTGGTGCTCTGCGGCAGCGGTACCGCCGTGTCGAGCGCCTTCGCCAGCCCCTCCAGGTAGGGGTACTGCTTGACCAGCTCGGCGTCCTTGTAGAGCTCGGCGAGCACCGGCGACAGCCCCAGCTTGGTCAGCAGGACGCGCTGCTGCTGCGGCGCGACGAGGAACTCGACGAAGTCGGCGGCGGTCTCCTGGTGCTTGCTGTAGCTGCTGATCGCGAGGTTCCAGCCGCCGAGCGCCGGCTTGCCGGCCCCGCTGCGGCCCGGGAGCGGCGCCATGCCGACCTTGCCGGCGACCTTGTTGCCCTCGCCGGGCTTGCTCGCCAGGTTGTACACGTACGGCCAGTTGCGCAGGAACAGCAGCTCGCCGTTCATGAACGCCTTGCGGCTGTCCTCCTCCTGGTAGGTGATCGCCGCCTTCGGGATGGTCCCGTCGCGGAAGCTCTCCACCAGGAACTTCACGCCGTCGAGCGCCTCGGGGGTGTCGAGGGTGGCCTTGGTACCGCCGGCGTCGACGACGGACCCGCCGGCCGACGCGACGGCCTCGCTCACGTTGACCGTCAGCCCGTCGTACTTGGCGAACTGGCCGGCGTAGCAGCCGATGTTGTTGGCCTTCGCGACCGCGCACGCCTGCTTGAGCTCGGCCCAGGTCTTCGGCGGGGTGCTGACCAGGTCGGTGCGGTAGTACAGCAGGCCGGCGTCGGTGAACCACGGGATCGCGTAGGTCTTGCCGGTGAACCGGCCGGTCGACAGCGGCGCGGGCATGATCTTGCCGGTGTCGACGGCGCTCGCCGGGATCTCGGCGATCCAGCCGCGGGCGGCGAACTCGGGCGTCCACACGCTGTTGATCCGGGCCACGTCGACCCGGTCGCTGCGGGCCTGGAAGTTCTGGGCCAGCGCGGTGTGCGCCTGGTCGGAGGTCGACGACTGCTCGAGCAGCGTCACCTTCTCGTCGGGGTGGGCGGTGTTCCACGCCTGCACGAGCTCGTCGGTGCCGCCGCTGGGGTCGGCGGCGGTCATGAACGTGATGGGGCCGCGGCCGCTCAGCCCGGCGGCCGGCGGGGGTGTGCTCGCGCTCGGCGTGCACCCGGCCGCGGCCGCCACGCAGGCGATCGCGGCCACGGCACCGGTTAGGGCGCCAGGCAGCTGTCTGGGTCTCATGATCGCTCTCTTCTGCTCAGCGACCCTCGCAGGGGTGTCGGATCGCTAATCGATTGACGATAAGCGAGACGCTAGGTTACGGTGATCATCGTGTCAATGGCCGACCCGCCGGCGGCGCCCGATTGGGTGTCCGACCTGGTCATCTACGAGCTCAACCCGCGGACCTTCACGTCGCCGCACGGGCCCGGCGCCGACGGGCACGGCAGCGGCACGTTCGCGAGCCTCGCCGAGCGGCTGCCCTACCTGGCCGACCTCGGCGTGAACGCGATCTGGATGGCGGGCCACGCCCGCTCCACCGACCACTTCTACGGCATCTGGTCGGCCTACGCGGCCGACCGGCCCGATCTTGTCGACCCGGCCCTCGGCACGCCCGAGGACCTGCGCGCGCTCGTCGCCGCCGCCCACGCCCACGGCATCCGGGTGCTGCTCGACGTCATCGCCCACGGCGTGGTCACCGGCAGCGCGCTCGTGCGGGAGCACCCCGGGTGGTTCCGCGGCGGCAGCTGGGGCATGGCCGACTTCGACTACACCGACCCCGGGTTCCGGCAGTGGTGGGTCGAGCTGTGGACGGGCTACGTCCGCGACTTCGACGTCGACGGCTACCGGGTCGACGTGTCGCTCGTCGACCCGGCCGTGTGGGACGAGATCACCGCCCGCTGCGCCGCGCTCGGCAAGCCGATCGCGGTCATCCCGGAGAACGGCCGCTACCACCTCGGCCAGCAGGAGGTGCACGGGCCGGCCCTCGACCCGGTGCTCGACTGGGCCGTCGCGCGGGAGTTCCACGGCAACCGGCTCACCCTGCGCCAGCTCAGCTGCCACGACCGCGGCTGGGAGGCGCTGCCCGGCAACCACTACGTGGCCCGGGGCAGCCGGGCCAAGCTCGGCTACGGGCTGCTGCTCAACCCGCAGGTGCCGCTGTTCTTCGCCGGCGAGGAGTTCGACGCCGACCCGGTGCCGCTGCCCCGGCTGCGGCAGGGGCTGTTCGGCACCGGCGGCCCGGGCGGCTGGCTCTACGGGTGCCGGCTGGACTGGTCGCAGCTCGATGACCCGGCCCGGCGGGCCGTGCACGACGACACGCGGCGCTTCCTCGCGGCCCGCCGGCGGTACCGTCATCTCGTCACCGCCGACCCCGGGGCCGGCGAGATGGTCCGGGCGGCCGGCAACGGGGCCTCGGCGCTGGTGCCGTGGCTGCGCTACCGGCCGGGGGAGGACGCCGTCCTCGTCGTCGGCAACGACCTGCCCCGGCCGGTCGAGTTCGCGCTGAGCCTGCCGCTGCGCGAGCTGGGGTTCGCCGGGGCGGAGACGGTCTGGGTCACCGACATTCTCGCCGACCCGGCGCCGCGCCCGATGACCCCGGACCAGCTGACCGACCTGCGGGTCGGCGTCGGCGCCGACTACACGCCGGGCGGCGGCGTGCGGGCCTTCCACCTGTCCCTGCTCGAACCTTCTGGAGAACCGCGATGAGCGTGGCCCTCGCCGTGATCGGCACGGGTGTCATCGGCGCCGACCACGTCCGGCGCCTCACCTCCGGCCCGTCGTCCGTCGCCGTCGTCACCGACATCGACGCGGCCCGGGCCGAGGCGGTGGCCCGGCAGTACGGCGTGCCCGAGGCGCACACCGACGGCCTCGCCGCCATCCTGGACCCGCGCGTCGACGCGGTCGTGGTCGCGTCGTCCGCCGCGTCGCACGCCGACCTCGTCATCGCCGCCGTCGCGGCCGGCAAGCCGGTCTTCTGCGAGAAGCCCCTCGCGACCACCGCCGAGGACTGCCGGCGGATCGTCGAGGTCGAGGCCGCCGCCGGCCGGCGGCTGGTCCAGGTCGGCTTCATGCGCCGCTACGACGAGGCGTGCCGCGAGCTCAAGCGGGTCGTCGACGGCGGGGAGCTCGGCGCGCCGCTGCTGCTGCACTGCCGGCACCGCAACCCGGCCGTCCCGGACACGTTCACCGACGAGATGATGATCAACGAGGCGGCGATCCACGAGATCGACCTCGTGCGGTGGCTGCTCGGCGAGGAGATCGCGGCGGTGAGCGTGGTCTGGCCGCGGCGCAGCGGCCGGGCACCCGCGGCGCTGCACGACCCGATGCTGGTGTGGCTGCGCACCACCGGCGGCACCGTCGTTGACGTCGAGGTCAACGTCAACGTCGGGTACGGCTACGACATCCGCGCGGAGGTCGTGGGCGAGCACGGCACGTTCGGTACGACACCCTCCATCGCCGCCCACTGGCTCGACCGCTTCCGGGACGCCTACGACGCCGAGCTGGCCGACTGGGTCCGCGCGGTCGCCGCCGGGGCTTCGCCGCCCGGGCCGACGGCCGAGGACGCGTACGCCGCGGCCGTCGTGGCCGACGCCTGCGTCGCCGCGTTCGGCGTGGACGGCTGGGTACCTATCGCAGGAGACCGCTCGCCGCGGTGACCCGGTCGACGGCCGTCTCCAGGGCGGCCGCGACCGCCGCCACGGTGTCCGGGCCGACCCGGCTCTGCGGGATCGACACGCTGATCGCGTCGGCCGGCGGGTCGCTCAGCGGCAGCGCCCGGGCGACGCACACGATCCCCTCGGTGTTCTCGCCGTTGTCGACGGCGTAGCCGCGCGCGCGGACCGCGCCCAGCTCGGCGTGCAGCGCGGGCAGGTCGGTGATCGTGTTGGCGGTCAGCCGGGGCAGCACCCCGGGCAGGGCGGCGCCGACCGCGGCCGGCGGCAGGCCGGCGAGCAGCGCCTTGCCCAGCGCCGTCGCGTGGGCGGGCAGGTGCCGGCCGATCGCGGAGTACAGCCGCAGCGGGTGCTTCGACTCGCGCTTGGCGACGTAGACGACATCGGCGCCGTCGAGCCGGCCCAGGTGGACGGTCTCGCCGAAGGTCGCCGACAGCTCGTCGAGGGCCGCGCCGAGCAGCGCGACGACGTCGTCCGTGTCGAGGTAGGCGGCGCCGACCCGCAGCGCGGTCAGGCCGAGGCCGAAGCGGGTGCCGGTCGGGTCGGTTTCGATCCATCCACGCTGGGCAATCGTGCGCAGGATGCCGTGCAGGCTGCTCTTCGGGATGCCGAGGTCGCGCGCGAGGTCGCCGAGGGTGCGCGGGCCGCCCGCGGCGAGCACCTCGAGGATCTCCAGGGTTCGGTCGGCTGACTTGACCGGCTGTGTCATGGCTCCTATGTTCACATACGTGACCGACGTTCACGATACTGAACAGACCATTGCCGCCGGCGGCCTCGTCCCCGTCGTCGTCCTCCAGGACGCCGCCGACGCCGCCCCGCTCGCCGAGGCGCTGCTCGCCGGCGGGCTGCGCTGCGTCGAGGTGACCTTCCGCACCGACGCCGCCGCCGCGGCGATCGCCACCATGGCCCGCTATCCGGAGCTGCTCGTCGGCGCCGGCACGGTGCTGACCGTCGACCAGGCCGCCCGGGCCCTCGAGTCCGGGGCCCGGTTCGTGGTCTCCCCGGGCTTCGGCCCCGCCGTCGTGCGCAACTGCGTCGAGGCCGGCGTGCCCGTGTACCCGGGCGCCGCCACCGCCACCGAGATCCAGATGGCGGTCGACGCCGGGCTGCGCACCGTGAAGTTCTTCCCGGCCGAGCCGCTCGGCGGCGCGCCGATGGTGAAGGCGCTCGCCGCCCCGTTCCGCGACATGCGGTTCATCCCGACCGGCGGGATCACCAGCGCGCAGCTGCCCGCCTACCTCGCGCTGCCGTCCGTGCTCGCCGTCGGCGGCACCTGGATGGTCGCGCCGGACCTGCTCGCCGCCCGCGACTGGGCCGAGGTCACCCGCCGGACCGCCGCCGCCGTGGCGGTCGCCGCCAACTCGCGCAAGGAGCGCTGATGCTGCAGATCCGCCCGGCCGCCGAGTGCCGGTTCGACGCCGTCTCGCTCGGCGAGATCATGCTCCGCCTCGACCCGGGCGAGGGTCGCATCCGCACGGCCCGGCAGTTCCGGGCCTGGGAGGGCGGCGGTGAGTACAACGTGGCCCGCGGCCTGCGCCGCTGCTTCGGCCTGCGCACCGCGGTGGTCACCGCCTTCGTGGACAACGAGGTGGGCCGCCTCCTCGAGGATCTGGTACTGCAGGGCGGCGTCGACACGTCGTTCGTGCAGTGGGTGAAGGACGACGGCGTCGGGCGCACCGTGCGCAACGGCCTCAACTTCACCGAGCGCGGCTTCGGCGTGCGCGGCGCCGTCGGCGTCTCCGACCGCGGCCTGACCGCGGCCAGCCAGCTGCGCCCCGACTCGGTGGACTGGGAGCACCTCTTCGGCACGCTCGGCGTCCGCTGGCTGCACACCGGCGGCATCTACGCGGCGCTGTCCGACTCCACCCCGGACGTCGTCGAGGCCGCGATGGAGGCCGCCCACCGGCACGGCACGATCGTCTCCTACGACCTGAACTACCGGCCGAGCCTGTGGAAGAGCATCGGCGGCAAGGAGCGGGCCCAGGAGGTCAACCGCCGCCTGGCGCAGTACGTCAACGTGATGATCGGCAACGAGGAGGACTTCACCGCCTGCCTCGGCCTGGAGGTCCCCGGCGTCGACGAGCACCTGACCAACCTCGACGTCCGCGGCTTCGAGCAGATGATCGCCAAGGCCGTCGAGACGTACCCGAACTTCGCCGTGGTCGCCACGACCCTGCGCACGGTGCGCAGCGCGACGGTGAACGACTGGGGCGCGGTGGCCTACGCCGACGGCAAGTTCGTCCAGGCCACCCACCGCCCGGCCCTGGAGATCCTGGACCGGGTGGGCGGCGGCGACAGCTTCGCCTCGGGCCTGATCTACGGCCTGCTCACGACCGGCGACGTGCAGACCGCCGTGGAGTACGGCGCGGCCCACGGCGCCCTGGCCATGACCACACCGGGCGACACGTCGATGGCGTCACTGCGCGAGGTGGAGGCGCTGGTGCGCGGCGCGGGAGCCCGCGTGCAGCGCTGACCGAGCCACGGACGAGGGAGTGGGCGGAATCCGCCCACTCCCTTTTCGGTGTTTCAGCTCGGTGGCGTCGCCGCCTTGGGCCTGTGGCAGGGCGCGGGGGCCGCTGCGCCAACAGCGGCCCCCGCAGTGCCGATGCGTGTCCGGGCTAACAGACGCGGCGTCGGGCTTTCAACTCTCTCTGGCGGACCGTTCCGGCTAACGGCACCGGAGACAACGACCGGGCGTAGGTCACAGCCCGTGGCTATGCTGCCCGGGGTGAGCGCGACGTCGCCGGGTGGCAGTGGCGGTGCGACTGTCGCGTGCGCGATTGTGACACTGCCGCGGTACCGAGTGGGTGTGAACTGTGCGGGGCTGCTGCGCCAACAGCGCCCCCGGCGGTGCCGATGCGTGTCCGGGCTGTCAGACGCGGCGTCGGGTGTTCAACCTCGTCCTGACGGACCATTCCGGCTGTAGAAGCCCGAGGTCCGGGCTGCGTGGACCTCCAATTGGGTGGCGTCATTGTTCGTGTTTTCTGCCGTGGTCTGGCTTCGCGGTTCCCGTTGGGCCACGATGATGACGTTGTGTTAATTCCGGGTCCGCGATGACGCCAATCGTCGCGGTGGGGGTCTCGGAGTCCGCACGCACTGTGTCCGGGCTATCGACCGAAGGGAACGCTGCAGGATGTCGGGTGTCACATCGCATGCTTATCTCGATCTTGTTTTGCGAACGCGGTTGTCCATGTTGACCGCTACAGCCGGTGCCACCGGCGGTCTGCTCGCCAGCGGTGTGCCGCCGTTGCAGGCGGTAGTGGTCGCCGCGGCTGCTACCGCGGGTGGCGCCGAGGTCGGTTGCCGGTTGACGTTGCCGCACATCGCGCCGAGGACTGTTGTCTCGGTTCTGGTTGTGGTGCTGACGCTGGTCGTGCTTATGGTGCGGCTTGGCTATCCGGCGACGGAATGCTTGGCGGTGGTATTGGCGGCAGCCTGGTTCGCTGCCGAATTCGCTCGCCGGGTGACCAGCCTGGTCCTGCGGCCGTCTGCTTCCGCTGTCTGATTGATCAACGCCAACATGGTCGGGAGACGAGAGAGTCCCATCGACCCGCGCGCGCCGTTCGCGGATTTCGCGAACGGCCTGCGGGCGTTACGGGCCGACAGCATGAAGACGTACGACGAGATCGCGGCAGAGGTCAACTTCTGCCGGTCGGTGTTGTGCACGGCCGCCAGCGGCCGGCAGTTGCCGACGTGGGAGGTGACCAGCGCCTATGTGCGGGCTTGCGGTGGCTCCGAACCCGAATGGATGGGGCGGTGGGAACTGGAAGCGCGTCGTCGGCAGCGGAGGAGGTGGCGTCCGTGACCGACCAGCTTGCGGCAACGAAACCAGCCGACGTGCACGAAGTCGATGTGCGGGCGCTTGCCCGGAACGGGCAGCTCGCAACGTACTACCAGTCTGTGGTCGGCCACCGGAGGCGAGCGGTCATGGCGGCTGTGTACGAGATCGTCGCTCCCATTGTGTTCGAGCGCCTCACCCGCAAGATCGAGCTGCGGAGGCGGCACTACGGCTGCGCCGTGTCGATCCGGGGCCTCGAGCCGGATTGCCTCGACCGTTACCACGACGACGTCGAGGCGGTGATCGACGACCTGTTCCGGCGCGCGCAGATTCCGATCACCAACCTCGAAGCGTGGGTCGTCGGCAGAATGGAGGCGGCCACCGTCGATGCGCATCGCCGTCGGCGGGGCGCCGTCGGCGCGCTCCAGCGGCCACGAGTCCCGAATTGGCTGGTGGACGCGCTCGGCGATGACCCATGGCTCGTGGAACTCGCCACTGCGATGCTCGTCTGGGTCGGCAATTCAGTTACGGCTGGCGCGGATGTGTGGCCCATCCAGAGTTGGGCTGAACGCCGTGCCCGGATGACCGGCGAACATCGCGCCGCAACGCAGGCCACCTCGGCAGACGTGCAGTGTGTCCTTGCGGCGATGCGGCGGCGCCCAGCCTGGTACGACGCCTACGTGGAGCGTCCACTCGGGCGCAAGGTGGCGCCGGTGGCGATGCAGCGCGAGGAGTCCGACAAGCCCCCCACCCCGCTGCTGCTCAGCGAGCCGTACGACACCGACGATGCTGAACTGCGTGCCCTTGCCACGGTGGCGATGGAGGCCATCACCGATCGGGTGCACGCAGGTGACGATCCGTCCGCTGCGGTCACCGAGGTTCTGAGCACGGTGTTCAAGCCAACCCGCATCGGAACCCATGACCTGGAGCCGCCGCGGCACGACGCTATCGGCAACATCGACGAACTCATCGCAGACAAGGCCGTGGTCGGTCGGGTCGTCACGACGGTGCTGGACACGATCGGTTCCGGCCAGGGCGAACCCCAGCGCCAGTCGTCCAGCGGCGGCCTGGCGCTTGCGACCACCACTCCGGAGCTCGGCAACACCGTCATCGGACGGTGGTACCGCCGGCTTTCCAGCAACCCGTCGGCCAAGCGCAGCCATTGGCGCACGAAGAC